>NZ_JBFUHK010000018.1:0-71150 GCF_056402435.1 Rahnella sp. P4_A8
GTCAGTACACCGTTCGCACGCTGGAACATGAAGTTGTCCGCGCCGTAGGTATCGCCACCGAACTCAGGCAAAACATCCGTCCATGCTGCCACGTCATACATCACGCCGTAATTACGACCGTAATCCAGTGAGCCCCACTGACCGAATTTCAGACCGGCAAAACCTACGCGGGTGAAATTGTTTGCATCTTCACTTTCTGCAGTATTCAGGGAAGCCTGATATTCCCACTCACCGTAACCGGTCAGTTCATTATTGATTTGAGTCTCACCACGGAAACCTAAACGCATATATGACTGGTCACCGTCAGCGCTGTCATCGCTGGAGAAATAATGCAGGCCGTCGACTTTACCGAACAGATCGAGTTTATTACCGTCTTTATTATAAATTTCGGCAGCGCCAACAGTGCCGGCCATCATCAGTGCGGGAATTACCAGAGAAAGCGCGCGTAATTTCATCATCAATATCCTTGATTATTTATAAACTGTTTAAATTTCCGTCCGGCAATTTTATTATCCGCCACCATGAAGTTATATTTCTCCTTCGGGCCGGACAGATGGGCGTAAAAATAAACGAGGGTAAGTTTCGTTGCAACCAGAAAAATTTTGAAATACCTTTCGTTTGGTGTTTGTTTAAGTTTAAAACTGCCCACAACACAATAATAAGACAATTAAAAACATACAGTTACGGCATTGTTTGACCTGGAGTGATTTCATATCATTCTCACAGTGATATTTAAATCCTATAATAATTTCACCGCGATACTATGGCATGAAAACATAATTCACAGAATTCAGCCTGTTCTCTGTCATGTTTTGTATTTTTCTAAAAATAAGGTTGCATTAAGGACAACAAAAAGCCCCTGAAATAGGGGCTGTAGATGACTATTCGCAAGAACAGGTTATTACATAATCCGTTCGAGGCGCTGGCCTTTACCGCCTAAACGCCCGTCGGTCTGATTCCATTCCTTTTCGTATGCCTGATAGGCAAATACAAATGCCTGATGACCATCTTCAAATAGCTGGTCAGGACGTCTATGCCAGCCGGAATAAGCATCGTAGCGCAAAATCTCATAGCCACCGTCAACCGGGTGGAGAAGGTAGGTATAATGTTCACAAAATTCCGGCGCATAAGGAATATCCTCCCCTGCTTCCAGTGTGATAAACAGACCGCCGAGGCGTAATTTAATCATTGATATCCTTTTTCATGATCCACAACCGGGTGGTTTGGGTGGCGGTGACATATGTCGTCTCAGCCGCCAGATGCATCCCCTGACGCTGATAAAATCCGATGGCGGGCAAATTACTTTGCAACACATCAAGCCAGAGAACGGGCTGGTTACGCGCTCTTGCCACACGTTCGGCGAAGGCAAAAACTTCAGATCCCAAACCACGCGAACGGTTCAGCGGGGTGAAGTACAGTTTGCATAACTTCGCCCCCTGACCTTCTGCAACGTCCAGCGGCGTATTAAAATTCAGTCTGGCGAAACCGACCGCCTCACCGTTATCCTGCGCAACCAGCCAGCAGCAATCCGGACTTTCCAGGCTCAGGGCTAGCGCCTCATCACCAAAACCCTCCTCCAGGAAAGCATTCAGTTCGTCCCCGCTTTGCCATAAACTACCAAAATAATGGCGATAGGTCTCCCGCCCCAGGCGCTGCAACAGGCTTAAATCGCCGATATCAGCCTCACGAATCTCCATTCTGACACTCTCCTGTGAAATCACTCGTTACCGTATTCAGACTTTGTCTGTCCCCCGATCAGGGGGTATGACCATCCGCTTAAGGCTTCCTTAAGTTCTTCTCTTTACACTCTATTTCATCGTGAAACTATACCGTTATTCAATGAATGCGGATATTCAGACCAGACCCCTTTACCTGCAGGGCAGCACAAATTAACGTATCTGAAATTTTTTCGTCCTGTCAGCAAGTTACCGGATTCTTTTGATGGCTATTTTGGCCTGTATAAATGAGGGTAGTATTATGGAGCAACTAAATCATTTGATTTTTCTATGGATTAACGCCACACCGGATTCGCCGAAAGCGCTGATTCAGCTGGCCACTTTTCTGGCTAATGACCTGATTATGATTGTCCCGCTGATGATTATCGGCCTGTGGCTGTGGGGCCATCAGGAGCGTATCGATAAGCAACGCGAAATGATCAGTAAGACAGCCATTGCGCTTCTTTTTGCGATGACGACGGCTAAAACGTTTTCCATGTTGTTCCCTCATGCCCGTCCTTTTGTGGAAGGTTTTGGTTATAACTTCCTGCATCATTCACCGGACGATTCCTTCCCGAGTGATCACGGTACAGTCAGTTTCACCTTCGCACTGGCCTTCCTGTTCTGGCACCGTGTCTGGTCAGGTGCTTTACTGATGGTAACCGCCTTGTCGATCGCCTGGTCACGCGTTTACCTTGGTGTGCACTGGCCGCTGGATATGCTGGGCGGCTTCCTGGTAGGTATGCTGGGGTGCCTGTTCGYGCAACTGGTGTGGAACTTGTTCGGCGAACCGATTAATGCCCTGATGTGCAAGGTTTACCGTTTCGGTTTTGCTTTCCCGATCAAGAAAGGTTGGGTTCAGCACTGATCCCCTGCTCCGTTATTCAAAGCATAAAAAAACGAGGCCACCTGAGCCTCGTTTTTTATGTCAGCAGATTATCATTTGCCGAAAATACTGCCCCACAATCCACTGATCTTCATCATCACGAAGTCCCAGATACGGCCAATAAAACCGGTTTCTTTCACTTCCTGCAACGCCACCAGAGGACGCTGTTCGATGACCTTGCCGTCCAGACTGAAATCTACTGTACCCACTACCTGATTTTTCGCCAGCGGTGCTTCAAGCTGCGGACTGGTCAGATTGAAACTGGCCTTGAGATTCTTCAGCTGGCCTTTAGGCATGGTCAGCGAGGCATTTTCAGCCACGCCGAGTGGCACCATTTTCTCCTCACCAAACCAGACGCGCTGGCTGGTAAAGGCATCACCCGCCTTGATTGGCGTGAGCGTTTCATAGAAACGGAAACCCCAGGTCAACAGGCTTTCGCTTTCATTAAAACGGATCCTGTCGCTTGGCGCACCCATCACCACAGCGATTAAACGCATGCCGGTGGAATCGCTGGCGGAAGAAACCAGATTGTAGCCCGCGCCCGACGTGTAACCGGTTTTGATGCCGTCAACGTTCAGGTTAGAGCTCCACAACAGGCGGTTGCGGTTAATCTGCTTGATGTGATTGAAGGTGAATTCTTTTTCTTTGTGCAGCGCATATTCATCCGGCGTATCGCGGATCAGCGCCTGCGACAACAGGGCCATGTCAGTAGCTGAGGTATATTGCCCGTCCGCATCCAGCCCGTGAACGGTTTTGAAATGGGTGTTTTGCAGTTTCAGCTGTTCGGCATAGCGATTCATCAGATTGACGAATGAATCCTGGCTGCCCGCCACAAAATCCGCCAGCGCAATACTGGCGTCGTTACCTGACTGGATCACAATACCTTTGTTAAGCTCAGAAACCGGCACGCGGTCGCCCGGTTTGAGGAACATCAGGGAGGAGCCGCGCAGCACCGGATTGCCGGTTGCCCAGGCGTCATTACCGACGGAAACCAGATCATCTGATTTGATTTTGCCGGATTTGATCGCCTGCCCGACCACATAGCTGACCATGATTTTACTCAGGCTGGCAGGGTCAAGACGCGCATCGGGATTAGATTCCGTCAGGATCTTCCCGCTGTTGTAATCCATAAGTACCCAGGATTTCGCGTTAATCTGCGGCGCGACCGGGGCGTTATCCGCCTGAGCGGCAGGCAGCGCCAGCAGCAATACTCCACCGCCCAGCGCGTAAATGAAAGTCCGTTTGAATTGGGAAGAAATTGTCATAGGTATCAGCGCTTTTGTCCGGGTAACTGAAATTTATCTTATCTTTCAATCAGATTGTGCAACTCTGTCAGAGGTAAAACCTACTGCTTTCCGGGTCGGGAATAAACCTAAATAGTGTAAAGATCTTAAGAATAGTAGAGTTTTCCGCTGCTTGCGCAGATTCAACTGACGATAAAAACAGCAGTAAGCACTTGACCATTCCATCCGGCTGGGGCAGTTTGTCTGTAAATCACATACAAAATACCTATAACAATAAAGGGCTTATTCACCACAGAAATCAATGCGAGTGAACAGGCGCAGGGGCATCAATGACAGGTCTGGTGGTAAAAGCGCTGATTGGCGCACTGGTTGTGATTCTGATCGGCGTGTTGTCTAAAACCCGCAATTATTACATTGCCGGACTGGTTCCGCTGTTCCCCACTTTTGCACTGATTGCCCATTATATCGTCGGCACCGAACGCAGCATTGAAGCCCTGCGCACCACCATTATTTTCGGACTGTGGGCCGTTATCCCTTACATGGTGTATCTGATTTCTCTCTATTTCTTCATCGGCTCGATGAAACTCCCCTACGCCCTGTTTGGTGCCGTGGTCTGCTGGTCACTGGCGGCATGGTTGCTGATAAGCCTGTGGACTCGCTTTCACGCCTGATGAAGATCGCGTGACAATATCGTTCACAAAACACTCAGTATTTGAAATTGCGCTACGCTGAATGAAGGCTTTCAGATGAGGGAATCCGCCCCATGGATCTCGCAATATTTGAACTCGACCACACGCTGATTTGCGATGACAGCCACAATCTGTGGTTGCACTGGCTGGTTTCGCAGGGCTACGCCCCCCGCGATGAACTCAGTCATTACCGGCTGAATGCTGTTCATCAGCACAATACTCCGGCCAGCGGTGTTATTTGCCCGCAAACCACCGCCCGTTACCGCCGCTATCTTTCTCAGACGTTACAGCCCATGAGCGGCCTGAACTGTGCCACCGTGGCGAACTGGGTCCAGCGGTTTATCCATCGGGATATCATGCCACGGGTTTATCCGCAGGCGCGTGAACGGCTCGACTGGCACCGTATGCGCGGGGATGAAATCCTGATTATCTCCGCATCAGGCGACCATCTGGTCATGCCGGTCGCCCGACGCCTGGGCGCGAATGCCGGACTCGGACTGCAAGCCGGCATCGTTAACCAGCGTTTCAGCGGCAGGGTCGAAGGTAAACTGACCTTTCATGAGGGGCGTCTTGAGCGCTTAAAGCTGTGGCTGGAGAATCGCGAGCCGACGTTCTATCAGCAAATATTCGCCTACAGCCATACGCTTTATGATCAGCCTTTGCTGGAGTTTGCCGATGTCGCTACGGTCATTAATGCCAGCGAACCTCTGCAAAAATTCGCTGCTGCAAAAGGCTGGCATAACCTGCACTGGTCACGCTATGCGCATCGGCAACAAGACGCATGCTGACGGCTACAGCCGGAAATCACGAATAAAATTCTCGTTTTCACGCGTCAGTTCATCACGAATAAAATCGATGAACTGACTCAGTGCCGCCGGACGCCGCTTGCCTGCCGGTGACTGCAACTGCAACGTACGCTGACTCAGTTGTTCAATATTTACCGGTTTCACCCGCAAATTGTCGCGGCGCGCTTTGTACATAATGGAAAAATGGCTGCATGCCGCAATCGCGCCCGGTGTCTGCACCATAAAATCGTACAACGTCGAGAAACGGTTACAACTCACCGCAGGCTCAAGAAAAATGCCGCTCATCCGGCAGGACAAATCAAACAACTGGCGGATGGTGCTGCCCTGCTCGTTCATCGCCAGCGGGTACGGGTGCAAATCCGTCAGCAGCACCTCAGATTCCGCCAGCGGATGATCCGGACGCATCACCATGCGCACCGGCGCGGGAAAAGACGCCAGAATATCCACACCGCGCTCCGCCGCCAGACTGAACTGCAACGCCAGTTCCACTTCGCCGTTGTGGATCATCTCCGACACTTCAACCGCCGTGCCGACGTTGAGATAAAACATCACACCCGGATTGTTCAGCCGGAACTGTGAAAACAGCTGCGGCAGCAAATCAAACGCCAGCCCGTCGGTGCAGGCCATGCGGATCACCGTGCGGCGTACCGCGTTCAGCCCCTGGATTTCTGCCATGGCGTGTTCCATGTCCATCATGCTTTTGCGCACATGGTTTTCCAGAATTTGTCCGGCATCATTCAGCACCATGCCGCGGGCATGACGCTCAAAAAGCGGCGCACCGATACGTTCTTCGAGGCGCTGGATCTGGCGACTGATGGCAGACACTGCGACAAATAATTGCTTACTCGCCGCACTCAGCGAACCGGTGTTTGCCACTACCAGGAAGTAGCGAATTTCCGTACTTTGCATGGCCGTATTGCCTCATAACTGTGCAGACAAGCATTACAATAAAAGCAACGCTAAGTTGCAATTATTATTATTGTGGCAACGCTTGCGCCGCGCGTAGAGTGAAACTGCTAAAAAAACCAACAATAAATCCTCAAAACATTAAAAAGCAGGTTATTCATGACAGCGGAAAATATCGTTGAACAGGCATTAGCCTGGTTCGATCAGGGTGAATACAAAAGAACACTGGCACGCAGGGTGGCTACTGCCACCGAAAGCCAGAGCAATCAGCGAGACGCTGAACTGGCACGTTATCTCGATGAAGAGATTAAACCGGCACTTTCAGCGATGGGTTTCAGCCTGCTCAGCGTGGAAAATCCTCATGCCGCCAACCGTCCTTTCCTGATTGCTACGCGCATTGAAGACAGCGAATTGCCCACCATACTGAGCTATGGCCACGGCGACGTGGTGTTCGGCGACGATGAAAACTGGCGCAGTGATTTGTCGCCATGGACGCTGAAAGAAGAAGGTGACCGCTGGTACGGACGCGGCAGCGCCGACAACAAAGGCCAGCACAGCGTTAATATTGCGGCGCTGGAACAAATCTTCAAAGCACGTGGTGGCCGTCTCGGCTTTAACTGCAAACTGTTGTTCGAAATGGGTGAAGAAATCAGCTCGCCGGGGCTGGCCGAACTGTGCCGCGATTATCACGACCAACTCAGCGCCGACATTTTCCTGGCCTCCGACGGCCCGCGCCTGAGTGCTGTGCGCCCGACGCTGTTCCTCGGCTCGCGGGGTGCGGTCAATTTCCGTCTGACCATCAATGCCCGCGACAACGCCTATCACTCCGGCAACTGGGGCGGTCTGCTGACCAATCCCGGCATTCAGCTGGCGAATGCGCTGGCCTCGCTGGTCAGTCAGCAGGGTCAGTTGCAGGTGGAAGCGCTTAAACCGCCGGCAGTCAGTGAGGCAGTGCGAGACATTCTCCGTGATGTTGACGTCGGCGGCGGCGAAAGTGATCCGCAGATCGACCCGGACTGGGGAGAAGCCGGTCTGACGCCAGCCGAGCGTTTGTATGCCTGGAATACGCTGGAAGTGCTGTCATTCCTGACCGGTAATCCGCAGCGCCCGATGAACGCGATTCCCGGCAACGCCACGGCAGTGTGTCAGCTACGGTTTGTGGTCGGCACTGACTGGCAAAACCTGGCGAAACACGTGCGTGACCATCTTGATGCACAGGGTTTCCCACAGGTTGAAGTGGAATTTATGCGCGGTTCACCGGCCACCCGTTTCGACCCGACCGACCCGCTGGTCGGCTGGGCGCTGAACATCATGCAGCAAACTACCGGCAAAAAACCGGCGCTGCTACCGAACCTCGGCGGTTCACTGCCCAATGACGTTTTTGCCGATATTCTCGGCCTGCCGACGTTGTGGGTTCCGCATTCGTATCCGGCCTGCGGTCAGCATGGCGTCAACGAGCACATGTTGATTTCCGTCGCCCGCGAGGGGCTGGCGATCATGACCCGTCTGTTATGGGATTTCGGCGAGCATGGTACCGCCCTGCTCGCTCAGCATATTGATCACGCCGGAGGTGCCAAATGAGCCAGTTAACGGCGTCATCCCATACAACCGGCAACGCGACAGAAAAGCCAAGCCTGATGAAAACCCTCTTTGCGACCTGTATCGGTAACGCGCTGGAATGGTTTGATATCGCGATTTACGGTTTTTTCGCCAGCTACATTGCTCACGCCTATTTTCCGACATCCGATCCGACCGTTTCCCTGTTACTGACGTTTGGCAGTTTCGGCGTGTCATTCCTGATCCGCCCGCTCGGCGCGGTTGTGCTGGGTGCGTATGCAGACAAACACGGACGCAAAGCCTCACTGTTGCTGTCCATCAGCCTGATGATGATCGGCGGCCTGATTATCGTTATCACGCCGTCTTACGGAACCATCGGCATGGCGGCTCCGTTGTTAATCCTGGCAGCTCGTCTGATTCAGGGCTTCTCGGCAGGCGGTGAATTCGGCAGTTCGACGGCCTTTCTGGTCGAACACTTCCCGGAACGCAAAGCGTTTATCGCCAGCTGGCAGTTCGCGACACAGGGCGCGAGTACGCTGCTGGCATCGGCATTCGGGCTGGGCTTATCGGCAGTGCTGAGTGAAACACAACTGCAGGACTGGGGATGGCGTATTCCGTTTATCTTCGGGCTGCTGATCGGGCCGGTCGGTTTATACATCCGCCGTCATATCCGGGAATCGGAAAGTTTCAGCAAGGCCGAGAAAACCGCGTCGCCACTGAAAGAAATCGTGCGTGCGCAAAAAGGTCTGTTCTTTACCGCGATTGGCCTGATGGTGGT
This sequence comes from Rahnella sp. P4_A8, assembly GCF_056402435.1. Classification (NCBI taxonomy): domain Bacteria; kingdom Pseudomonadati; phylum Pseudomonadota; class Gammaproteobacteria; order Enterobacterales; family Yersiniaceae; genus Rahnella; species Rahnella sp. P4_A8. The sequence continues at coordinate 8,582 of NZ_JBFUHK010000018.1, forward strand.
GTCTACTGCCATCAACTATATGCTGAACTACGTACCGACATACGCCACCAAAACACTGCATCTGCCTGCTTCGGCGGGGTTCAGCGCCACACTGGCAGCCGGGATTATCCTGACGGTAGTAACGCCCGTTATGGGCCTGTGGGCGGAGAAAATTGGCCGTCTGCCGCTGATGTGGGGATCGCTTATTCTGCTGTTGCTGACCGTGTATCCGGCATTCTGGCTGATGCTGCAACACACTTCGGCGATGTCCTTGTTGTTGCTGATAAGCTGGCTGGCACTACTGAAATCGGTGTATTTCTCCACCGTGCCGTCGATGATGGCTGACCTGTTCCCGATCACCACCCGCGCCAGCGGGATGGCGATCAGCTACAACGTCGCCGTGACCGTGTTTGGTGGCTTCGCGCCATTCATCTGTACATTGCTGATTTCCGCCACCGGCAGCAGTCTGGCACCGGGCTACTACCTGATGATGGTCGGGTTGCTCAGCGTCTGGGCCCTGTTCAAGGCGCAAAGAACGCAACGCTGATTGCGCTGACTGAAACTGAGGCGGGCTGAAATAGCCCGCCTTTTTATTGAGTTAACCCTTCAGGACTTAACCCTGCGGTGCCACCTTCAGCAACTTGCCATCGCGATCGTCGGTCAGCACATACACAAATCCGTCTGCACCCACCTGCACTTCGCGGATCCGTTCCTTACGGTCACTGAGTAAACGCTCTTCATGCGTGACTTTTTCGCCGTCGAGCGTCAGGCGGATCAGCGATTCTCCTGCCAGCGCACCGATAAACAGCGAGTTTTTCCATTGCGGGAATTTTTGCACGTTATAGAACGCCATGCCGCTTAATGCCGGTGAAACTTCCCAGTAATAAATCGGATCTTCCGCCCCCGCTAATGTGGTGCCTTTGGCTTCGGGGATCGGCTGCCCGGAATAGTTAATCCCGAAGGTTGCCAGCGGCCAGCCGTAGTTTTTACCCGCTTTCAGCAGATTCACTTCATCGCCGCCACGCGGGCCGTGTTCGGTTTCCCACAACACCCCGCTCCACGGATTAACTGCCAGTCCCTGCGGATTACGGTTGCCGAAAGTCCAGATTTCCGGCTTCGCACTTTTGTCCTGAACAAACGGATTATCCTGCGGCACGCCGCCTTCCGGTGTCAGACGCAAAATCTTGCCCTGCAACTGATTCAGATGCTGGGCGTTGATGCGCTGATTATTGTCACCGGTCGTCAGGAAAATATTTCCCTTCTGATCGAAGGCGATGCGCCCGCCGAGATTAATGCCGCTTTGCAACGCCGGTTGCTGTACGAAAATGACCTTAAAATTCGTCAGGGTTTTATTGTCCGCCGTCAACGTGCCATAGCCCAGCGCAGCATGCGGTTCACCTTTTTCACCCGGCTGCGCAAAGGTGAGATACACCCGGCGGTTACTGGCAAAATCTGGCGACAAACGGACATCCCACAAACCGGCCTGCCCGGCGACCCACACGGCCGGTACACCTTTCAGCGGTGCGGATAATCCAACGTCCTGCTTCCAAAGTCGCAGTTGCCCGCTGCGTTCGGTAATCAGCGCCCCTTGATTATCAGGCAAAAAAGCCAGTGACCACGGGTGATCCAGCCCTTTTGCCAGTTCAGTGACCTGCGCGCTGACAAGTGGCGGCGGGACGGGGGATTTCGGCGCAGCAGAGACGTTGGTGGTTAACATCACCAGCGCAAAAGCAGGCAATAAGGTGTCGCGGAAAGAAAATGGCATAAGGCTTCTCCCGGAGGCTGTATTGAGGAATGAACAATCAATGTAAAAATCGCAGACAAAAATTCAGTTTAGGCCATGTGCCTGATTTTGCTCAGAGGCTGCGCATCCGCTATAACCCACAGGAATAACAACACTGTTAAATATAATAACAACAAAGCATTCCTTCTTTCGTAACATACCGGTAAACTGCTCCGACAGAATAGACGTCCAGACAGACAGACTTCTGCACATCCTCAATCTGGAAAGCCGCATTGCCTTCCCGGATTTACCAAAAAAAACACCAGAAAAAACATCGCGTCCGACGGAGCTGTTCAATAATGAAAAAAATATCCGCATCCCTGCTGGCATTAAGCCTGTTTTCCACTGTACCGGCCTTCGCTGCCGGTGAAACACCTGCGCCCGTTCCGGCGGCTATCGCCCAGCACAACGGTCCCGTGCGCATCGCAGTTATCCGTAATCTTGGCTCCGACGATAACACCACGCAGTTCCTGGCCGGTGCCATTAAACAAGGCCGCGCACTTGGCTTTAAAGTGGATACCTTTCTGAGTAATGGCGATGACGCCAAATTTCAGGATTTCGTGAATCAGGCCATCAGCCAGAAATACGACGGCATTATCCTGTCCCAGGGACGCGGCCCGTATTCCGAAGCGCTGGCAAAACGCATTGCGGCAGCAGGTATTGCGGTTTCCGCATTTGATACCGAAGTGCCGGAAAACATTCCAGGCGTGACCGTCACCCGTCAGGACGATGCCTCACTGGCGAAAGCGTCTGTCGGCCAGCTGGTGAAAGACTTCAACGGTAAGGCTAATATCGTCAAACTGTGGGTAGCCGGTTTCCCGCCAATGGAACGCCGCCAGAAAACCTACGAAGCTATTTTGAAAGAGAATCCGGGCATTCATCAGCTGGAATCTATCGGCGCAGTGTCTTCTGACGTGCAGGGCGATACAGCGAACAAAGTCGGTGCAATCCTCGCGAAGTACCCGAAAGGTCAGATTGATGCCATCTGGGGCGCATGGGACGCCTTCAGTCAGGGCGCGTATAAAGCACTGAAAGAAAATGGCCGTACCGAGATCAAACTCTACAGCATTGATGTATCGAATCAGGATTTACAACTGATGCGCGAAAAAGGCAGCCCGTGGCAGATGACCGCTGCAGTGGATACACAGCTGATTGGCGCGGTTAACCTGCGAATTGTGGCGCTTAAAATTGCCGGTGAGAAAACCCCTGCAACCTATGAATTCCCGGCACAGACCATTCCGCAATCTCTGCTTCTCAGCCAACCGGACGGCATCAACGTGACCGGTCTAAGCAAAATCATTCCTGGCTGGGGTAAATCTGAAGATTTCACCGCACCGTGGTTTGCGACGCTGGAAGCAAAATATAAAAAATAAACATCGGAGCCTCCCGGAAACGGGAGGTTTTTTCCGCATGTATCCGCCCCTTATCAGGCTCTTCCTCCACACTTTTCCCGCTCAACTTTCCTCCGTTTGCACTGTGCGATCACAGAAATAAAGAAACATAATTTCAGAAACAAAAATCTCAATAGCCTCAGGCCCCCGCCAACCGTTAAAAACGTACTCACCCTTTTCATATGGACATTGAAGCAATGAGTACAGAAATCCTTTCGGTCAAGGAAAAGATTGGATACGGATTAGGCGACGCCGCCAGTCATATCATTTTCGATAACGTCATGCTCTACATGATGTTTTTCTATACCGATATTTTCGGCATTCCTGCGGGTTATGTCGGTACGATGTTCCTGCTGGCCCGCGCACTGGACGCGATCTCAGACCCCTGCATGGGATTACTGGCAGACCGCACCCGAACGCGCTGGGGGAAATTCCGCCCTTATGTGCTGTTTGGCGCCATTCCTTTCGGCATCGTCTGCATATTCACTTACACCACGCCAGAGCTGAGCATGACCGGCAAAATGATTTACGCCGCTATCACTTATACCCTGCTGACGCTGATGTATACCGTGGTCAACATTCCTTACTGCGCCCTCGGCGGTGTGATTACCTCTAACCCGACGCAACGTATTTCACTGCAATCCTATCGCTTCGTGCTGGCCACTGCTGGCGGCATGTTAAGTACCGTGCTGATGATGCCGCTGGTTAAACTGATCGGCGGAGAAAATCAGGCGCTCGGTTATCAGGGCGGGATTGCGGTGCTTGCGATTGTTGCGGCCGTGATGCTGGCGATTTGTTTTGCCACCACCAAAGAACGTATCGATCCGGGCAAACCGACCGGCACCATGCGCGAAGATTTGCGTGATATCTGGCACAACGACCAGTGGCGTATTGTCGGCCTGCTGACCATCCTCAACATCATTGCGGTCGCGGTTCGCGGCGGCGCCATGATGTATTACGTGACGTACATTCTCGGCAATCCGGTGCTGTTCGCCTGGTTCCTTGGCGTCTATTCCGTCGGTAACCTGTTAGGCAGTGCGCTGGCAAAACCGCTGACCGACTGGAAATGTAAGGTCAGTGTTTTCTGGTGGACCAACGCCATTCTGGCGGTTCTGAGCCTCGGCATGTTCTTCCTGCCGGTGAACGGCAGCGTGCTGATGTTTATCTTCATCTTCGTTATCGGCGTTCTGCATCAGTTAGTCACACCAATTCAGTGGGTAATGATGTCCGACACCGTAGATTACGGCGAATGGAACGATGGCAAACGCCTGACCGGTATCAGCTTCGCCGGTACCCTGTTTGTTCTGAAACTCGGTCTGGCCCTGGCCGGCGCGATGATCGGCTGGATGCTGGCCGGTGCTGGTTATCAGTCCGGTGCCGCCACCCAAAATGCAGCCACCATGACCAGCATTATCGCGCTGTTCACCCTGGTTCCGGCAGTTTGCTACCTGTTGAGCGCCATCATCTGTAAACGCTATTACATTCTTCGTACCCCGCTGCTACGCCGCATTCTTGATGAAGTCGCACAAGGCATCCGCCGCAATCAGCAAGAATTTATGAAATAAATTGGATGAAGTTTAAAAGGAAGAGACATTATGAAGATCAGTGATGGTAACTGGTTGATCCAGGAAGGATTGTCACTCACACACCCGCTTCAGGTGTTTGAAGTACAACGCTCCGGTAATGAGATGGTGATTTATGCTGCGCCGAAAGATGCCTCGGAACGCGCCAGCCAACTGGACTCGCCACTGTTTACGCTGCGTTTCTTCTCGCCGCAGACCGGCGTGATGGGTGTACGTATTACTCATTTTGATGGCGAAATGGATAAAGGCCCGCATTATCCGTTAATGCAAACCGACACCCCCGAACTGCGCTTTGAAGACAACGATGAATTCGCCGCGCTGCACAGCGGTGATCTGAGTGTTCGCGTCACCAAAGGTAATAACTGGACGCTGGACTTCCTGCGCCATGGCCGACGGATCACCGGCAGTGTCGCGAAATCTAACGGCTATGTTCAGGACGCGAACTCGCATAAAACCTACATGATGGAACGCCTGGATCTGGGCGTTGGCGAAACGGTTTATGGTCTGGGTGAGCGTTTCACCGCGCTGGTCAAAAATGGCCAGACTGTCGAGACCTGGAACCGCGATGGCGGCACCAGCACTGAGCAGTCTTACAAAAACATTCCGTTCTACCTGACAAACCGCGGCTACGGCGTGCTGGTAAATCATCCTGAATGTGTGTCTTTTGAAGTCGGCTCAGAAAAAGTCTCCAAAGTGCAATTCAGCGTGGAAGGCGAATATCTCGAGTATTTCGTTATCGATGGCCCGACGMCGAAAAAAGTGCTCGATCGTTATACCCGTCTGACCGGCCGCCCTGCACTGCCACCCGCCTGGTCGTTTGGCCTGTGGCTGACCACCTCGTTTACCACCAACTATGATGAAGCGACCGTCAACAGCTTTATTGACGGCATGGCGGAACGTGAATTGCCACTGCATGTTTTCCACTTCGACTGCTTTTGGATGAAAGCTTTCCAGTGGTGTGATTTTGAATGGGATCCGCAAACTTTCCCTGATCCTCAGGGTATGTTGCAGCGCCTGAAAGCGCGCGGCCTGAAAATTTGTGTGTGGATCAACCCGTACATCGGCCAGAAATCACCGCTTTTCCGTGAAGGTAAAGAAAAAGGTTATCTGCTCAAACGCCCTGACGGCCGTGTCTGGCAGTGGGATAAATGGCAGGCTGGTATGGGCATCGTGGATTTCACTCATCCGCAGGCCGCTGAATGGTACGCGGGCCATCTGAAACGTCTGGTGGATATGGGCGTCGATTGCTTCAAAACCGACTTCGGCGAACGTATCCCAACCGACGTCGTCTGGCACGACGGCAGTGACCCGCAAAAAATGCATAATCATTACGCGTTTGTGTACAACAAACTGGTATACGAAACGTTGCAGGATAAACTCGGCGCAGACGAAGCCGTGCTGTTCGCCCGTTCCGCCTCGGTGGGGGCGCAGCAATTCCCGGTTCACTGGGGCGGTGACTGCTACGCCACTTACGAGTCCATGGCTGAAAGCCTGCGTGGCGGGTTATCCATCGGATTATCCGGCTTTGGTTTCTGGAGCCACGACATTGGCGGTTTCGAAAATACTGCACCGGCGCACATCTACAAACGCTGGTGCGCATTCGGCCTGCTCTCAAGCCACAGCCGCCTGCATGGCAGCAAATCCTATCGGGTGCCGTGGGTGTATGACGATGAAGCCTGCGATGTGGTGCGCCAGTTCACGCAGCTAAAATGCCGCCTGATGCCGTATCTCTACCCCGCTTCAGCCCAGGCTGCCAGCCACGGAACACCGGTGATGCGCGCCATGGTGCTGGAGTTCCCTGACGATCCGGCATGCGATTATCTTGACCGCCAATATATGCTTGGTGATGATCTGCTGGTCGCCCCCGTTTTCAGCGAAGAAGGCGATGTCAATTTCTATCTGCCAGAAGGCCGCTGGACGCACCTTCTGAGCAACGACGTGGCCGAAGGTTCGCGCTGGCATCGTCAGCAGCATGGCTTCGACAGCCTGCCGTTATATGTTCGTCCGAATACCTTGCTGGCGCTTGGCAGTAATAATCAGAAGCCGGATTATGATTACAGCCAGCAGCCTGAATTCCATCTGTTCGAGCTGGAAGACGGCGCGGTGGCAGAAAGCGTGATCACCGATCTGAGCGGGAGAACCGTCTTCATCCTGAAAGCCGAACGGCGGGATGGCGTAATTACAGTAACCCGGGAAGGCCAGGCATCAGGCTGGACACTGTGCCTGCGCAATCAGAAATCGGTCAGGGAAGTGAGCGGTGCTGCGCAGAAAGAAGGGGCGCTGGGGATATTGCTGACCCCGGCTGCCGGTGCAGGTCCGGTGGTGATAACACTGTAATTTATTCTCTGGTATCAATGTATTCATGCCCCGTTCGTCACTGAACGGGGCATTTTTTTATGCGGCTTTCAGACATCCTGATACACGCTATCGCCATGAATGCTGCGGTACTCTTTAGGGGTCATTTCATAGCCTTTTTTGAATACCGAATAGAAATATTGCAGCGACGGATATCCGCACATCTGCGAGATCTCATTGATGGAAATCGAGGTAGCGGCCAGCAGGTTGCGGGCGCGGTCGAGTTTTTCTTCGTGGATCACGCCGTGAATCGTCTGTCCGGTTTCATCCTTAAACCGTTTCTCAAGATTAGAACGCGACATGCCGATGGCATCGAGAACCTGTTCAACCTTAATCCCTTTGCAGGCATGGTAACGGATGTAATGCATCGCCTGAATGACGGCCGGATCACGCAGTGATCGGAAATCCGTTGAGCGGCGTTCTACCACTTTTACCGGCGGCACCAGAATACGCTGTAACGGTAAATCACGCTGATCCAGCAACTGATGCAGAAGTTTCGCGGCGCGATAGCCCATCTGGCGCGTGCCCTGTACCACGGATGACAAGGCAACACGCGACAGGTAGCGCGTCAGTTCCTCATTATCGATACCAATGACGCTAAGCTTTTCTGGTACAGGAATATTCAGATGCTCGCACACCTGTAACAGATGACGTGCGCGGGCGTCGGTAACCGCAATAATGCCAGTTTGCTGCGGCAGTGTCTGGATCCAGTCCGCCAGCCGGTTCTGAGCGTGTTGCCAGTTTTCCGGTGCGGTCTCCATCCCCTGATAGACCACACCCTGATACTGTTCAGCAGACACCAGTTTTCTGAACGCGTGCTCGCGTTCCTGCGCCCAGCGCTTTCCCCCGGCATCAGGCAAACCGTAAAACGCGAAGCGGTTAATCCCCTTCTCTTTCAGGTGCATAAAGGCCGCTTCAACCAGTGCGTAGTTGTCGGTAGCGATATAATGCACCGGCGGATAATCTTCTTCCTGATGATAAGACCCGCCCACCCCGACAATCGGCACATTGAGGCCTTCAAGCAACGTTTCAATTTCACGGTCATCAAAATCGGCGATCACACCATCACCAAGCCAGTCTTTAATGTTGTCTATGCGACAGCGGAAATCCTCCTCAATGAAGATATCCCAGTCGCTTTGTGAGGCCTGAAGGTATTCACCCACGCCTTCGACGACCTGACGGTCATAGACTTTGTTGGCGTTAAATAACAACGTGATCCGATAACGTTTTTCAAACATGCCTGTCTCTCATCGGTTTTCTCATAGACTAAAGCCTCATTCATTTGTACTCATGAATGAGGCTGATTGGGTTGGTCAATAGCACAACGCCATGGCTTACGTAGATTTAGCTTAGTGAATTTGTGAGGTTGCTCAGACTTTCCTAAGTGACCGCCCGTCATCACTGCCATCTCTGCTGACTTTATGCACGTCGTTTGGTCGCCGAATCCATCCAGACCGCCAGCAGTAAAATTCCGCCTTTAACGATGTACTGCCAGAACGTTGGTACATCCAGCATGCTCATGCCGTTATCCAGCGAAGCCATAATGAAAGCCCCCATAACCGCACCGGCCACGCTGCCGACGCCACCCGCCAGGCTCGTTCCGCCAATAACGCAGGCTGCAATGGCATCCAGTTCCGCGATATTCCCCGCCGAAGGCGAACCTGCCCCCAACCGCGAACTGAGGATCAGACCGGCAATCGCTACCATCAGACCGTTTATCGCAAACACCGCCAGCTTGCTGCGCTCGACATTAACACCGGATAACCGCGCCGCTTCAATGTTGCCGCCAATAGCGTAAATACGACGGCCAAATGCGGTGCGGGAGGCCATAAACATGCCACCCAACATCAGCGCCACCAGAATCAACACCGGCGTTGGCACACCGCGATAATCATTGAGCAGGTAAATAGCGCCCAGCGCGATAACCGCAGTGAGTGCCTGGCGGGTCACATCACTTTTTGCTGCGGTCAGCGGCAAACCCAGCACCGCCCGCTGTTTGCGCCTGCGCCACTGCCAGCCAATAAACAGGGCCAGCGCAATCGCACCAATACCAAAACCGAAAGAATCCGGCAGATAACTCTGACCTATTAACGACATTGCAGGTGTCGTCGGTGATACCGTGGTGCCGCTGGTGATACCAATCAGGATGCCGCGAAACGCCAGCATTCCGGCCAGTGTGACAATGAATGACGGGACTTTACGATATGCTACCCACCAGCCATTCCATGCGCCCAACAGCAGCCCTAATGCCAGGGTCACCACAATGGTGAGCGGCAAAGGCCAGCCGAGCCAGACATCGAAAATCGCCGCCGCTCCACCCAGTAACCCCATCATGGAACCGACGGACAAGTCGATCTCCGCTGAGATGATCACAAAGACCATGCCTACAGCCAGAATGCCGGTGATGGCGGTCTGACGCAGCAGGTTAGACACGTTACGTGCGCTGATATACGCGCCGTCAGTGGTGACGCTAAAGAAGACAATAATCACCGCAATGGCCGCCAGCATGACGAACACCTGCAGGTTAATACTCTTCAGTTTCTGCATCGAAAATAACGCGTCGGCCCCACCCTGAGTTGCAGGCGCAGACGGGGTTCCTGGTTGGGGAAATTTAGACATAAGATTCACTCCTCAATGCGGCTTCCATGACCTGTTCCTGACTTAAATTATTGTTATCCAGACAGGCTTTGACCTGTCCGAGATGCATGACTACCACGCGGTCGCTGAGTCCCAGCACTTCGGGTAACTCTGATGAGATGACGATAATTGCCATGCCCTGCGCCGCCAGCTGGCCGATCAGTTTGTAGATTTCATGTTTTGCCCCGACGTCGATCCCGCGCGTCGGTTCATCAAGAATGAGGATTTTAGGTTTTAGCAGCAGGCACCGTGCCAGAATGGCTTTTTGCTGATTGCCACCGCTGAGCCGCCCGATTGCCAGTTCGGGAGAAGAGGTTTTGATTTTGAGTTGTTTCACTGACTCACTGATGCTGTGCTGTTCTTCGGCTTCGCGCAGAACACCGCCAGCGCTGAACTGGCTTAACGCCGCCAGTGTAATGTTGCTGCCAACGGCCATAACCGGCACGATGCCGTCACGTTTACGGTCTTCAGGCACCATCGCCAGCCCGCGCCGCATGGCATCGCGGCAATCGGTGATCTGCACTTTCTCGCCTTGCAGCCAGATATCGCCAGACCAGCGTCCCGGATAAACACCAAATAAACACTCCATCATTTCGGTTCTTCCGGCACCCACCAGTCCGGCGACACCCAGCACCTCGCCCTCACGTAACGTAAAACCGCCGTTATCCACCCGTTTGATATGCCGGTTAACCGGATGCCAGGCAGTAAGATTTTCCACCCTTAATATTTCCTTACCGATCTGGCGTTCACGCGGCGGAAAGAGTTCCGTCAGTTCACGCCCCACCATCATGGCGATAATTTCTTTCTCCGAGGTTCCGGCGGCATTGCAGGTGGCGATATGACGACCATCGCGGATCACGCACAGTTTGTCCGATATGGCTTTGACTTCATTGAGTTTGTGGGAAATATAAATACAGGCGATGTCGTGATGGCGCAGGTCACGAATGATATCGAGCAAAATCGCGGTTTCACTTTCGGTCAATGATGCCGTCGGTTCGTCCAGCACCAGCAAACGGACCTGCTTGTTCAGCGCTTTGGCAATTTCAACCAGTTGCCGCTGCCCGAGCCCCAGTTCCCCGACCAGCGTATGCGGATCAATATTGAGTTTGACCTGCGCCAGCATGCGCTGACAACGCAGATACATTTTGTCGGTATCCAGCAGCCCATAACTGCCCCATTCATTACCCAGAAACATGTTTTCCAGCACACTCAGTTGCTTAACCAGCGCAAGTTCCTGATGAATAATGGCGATCCCTTTTTGCTCGGTATCCCGGATACCTTTCGCAGTAAGACGTTCTCCTGAAAAATAAATTTCACCTTCAAACGTTCCTTGCGGATAAATACCGCACAACACTTTCATTAACGTGGATTTACCCGATCCATTTTCGCCACACAGCGATAGCACTTCACCCGCAGATAACGTCAGACTAATATTATCAACGGCTTTTACTGCACCAAACCGCTTGGTGATATTGCGCATATCCAGCAACGGTAATTTTTCATATTGTTCTGGCACTTTCACCTCCAGCAGAAACAACACTTCCGGGGGGAAGTGTTGTTTCTATAGAAAATATTGAAAAATTAAAGGTCTGATTTTTTGTGGAATCCGTCGGCCACCACGGTGCTTTCAATATTATTTTTATCCACCGGAATCGGTGTTAATAAATAAGACGGCACGTCTTTTTTGCCATTATTTAATGTGGCATTGGATTTCGGGGTTTCCCCTTTGCCTAACTGCACCGCGATTTCGGCAGCGTCATWGGCCAGTTTGGTAATCGGTTTATAAACGGTCATGGTTTGAGTACCGGCTTCGATACGTTTGATCGCCGCGAGATCGGCATCCTGACCCGAGATCGCTACTTTCCCTGCCAGCCCTTGTGCTGACAGAGCCTGTACTGCACCACCGGCCGTCGCATCGTTAGACGCCACCACGGCATCAATTTTGTTGTTGTTGGCCGTCAGGGCATTTTCCATAATTTTCAGGGCGTTTTCCGGCAACCAGCCATCGGCCCACTGATCTCCCACAACTTTAATCTTCCCGTCTTTGATCAGCGGGTTCAGCACTTTCATTTGTCCTGCGCGGAACAGCTTGGCGTTGTTATCCACCGGCGAGCCGCCCATCAGGAAATAATTCCCCTGCGGCACACGCTCAACCAGGCTTTGTGCCTGCAGCTCCCCGACCTTTTCATTGTCGAAAGAGATATAAAAATCAATGTCCGCGTTGTTAATCATGCGGTCATAGGCCAGCACCTTGATGCCTTCCTGCTTCGCTTCGGCGATCACGTTGCTGAGCACTTCGCCGTTATACGGGATGATGACCAGCACATCGACGCCACGGTTGATCATATTTTCAATCTGCGCCATTTGTGTTTCTTCATTGCCGTTTGCGGATTGCACAAAAACATCTGCGCCGAGCGTTTTGGCTTTAGCCACAAAAATATCACGGTCTTTTTGCCAGCGCTCTAAACGTAAGTCATCAATAGCCATACCAATTTTAATTTCTTTCGCTAACCCTGACTGGCTAAAAAGCACTAATGCGGCACAGGCAGAAAGAATTACTTTATTCATTTTCATCATGTCAGACCTTTTATAAGAATAAGTAGAGGCAGATACAGAGAAGTGCGTACAGCAATGACACAAGGATTGTTGTCGCTGGGTAATTAATCGGCAATTGCAGATTTTAATCACTGCATTACGATTTTTTGTTTATTTTAGGAATTATGATGGGGATCATAGTTTGATTGTAATATGCACAAGCCAGATACTTTTATTATCGAGATATCGTGGAAGACGGATAAAAACGACAAGAAAAAAGGTTATTTATGCGATCTGCCGCACACTTAATAATTCTATTAAATTGAGTGTGAAATAACGTAATTGTGGGATGTCACGTCAACTCCGAAGATAGAGCCTCAGCCTCCCAGTCCCGCTGGGCCCGTTTTCAAGGAGTTATCAATGCACGCATATTTCGACAAGCTCGACGCAGTTCGCTACGAAGGTGCTAACAGCACTAATCCGCTGGCATTCCGTCATTACAACCCTGAAGAAGTGATCCTCGGCAAAACGATGGCTGAGCATCTGCGTTTCGCGGCTTGTTACTGGCACACCTTCTGCTGGAATGGTAATGACATGTTCGGTGTGGGCGCCTTTGACCGCCCGTGGCAACATCCCGGTGACGCGCTGGAGCTGGCTAAAAGTAAAGCGGATGTCGCTTTCGAATTCTTCCAGAAGCTGAACGTGCCTTACTATTGCTTCCATGACGTTGACGTATCGCCGGAAGGCACATCAATTAAAGAATACGTCAATAATTTTGCCATCATGACTGATGTACTGGCGCAAAAGCAGGAAGCCAGCGGTGTAAAATTGTTGTGGGGTACAGCTAACTGCTTCACCAATCCACGTTACGGCGCAGGCGCGGCGACCAATCCTAATCCAGAAATTTATACCTGGGCCGCAACGCAGGTTGTGCACGCCATGAATGCCACCAAACAACTGGGGGGCGAAAATTACGTGCTGTGGGGCGGCCGTGAAGGCTACGAAACCCTGCTCAATACTGATCTTCGTCAGGAACGCGAACAACTGGGTCGCTTCATGCAGATGGTCGTTGAGCACAAACACAAAATTGGCTTCCAGGGCACCCTGCTGATCGAACCTAAACCGCAGGAACCGACCAAGCATCAATATGATTATGATGTTGCTTCCGTCTATGGCTTCCTGAAACAGTTTGGCCTGGAAAAAGAGATCAAAGTGAATATCGAGGCCAACCACGCCACGCTGGCGGGTCACTCATTCCACCATGAAATTGCTAACGCAATTGCTCTGGGTATCTTCGGTTCCGTCGATGCAAACCGTGGCGACCCGCAGTGTGGCTGGGACACCGATCAGTTCCCGAACAGCGTGGAAGAAAATGCGTTGGTGATGTATGAAATCATCAAAGCGGGCGGTTTCACCACCGGAGGCCTGAACTTTGACTCAAAAGTTCGTCGCCAGAGCACCGATAAATATGACCTGTTCTACGGCCATATCGGTGGAATGGACACCATGGCGCTGGCGCTAAAAGTGGCAGCCCGTATGATTGAAAGCCGTGAACTGGATAAGCATGTTGCCCAACGTTACGCTGGCTGGAACACAGAATTGGGCCAGCAGATCCTGCAAGGCAAAATGTCACTGGAATCCCTGAGCAACTATGCGCAACACAACGCGCTGGCCCCTCAGCACCAGAGCGGTCAGCAGGAGCGTCTGGAGAATCTGGTTAACCGCTATCTGTTTGGTTAACCGGCTAAAATAAGTTGACGCCCTGCCCGCTGCGCGCGGAATTGCAGGGCGTTAATCGTTACAGATTCGGGTTAACAGATAAGGGAAAACTATGTATCTCGGAATAGATCTTGGCACCTCTGGCGTGAAAGCCATTTTACTCAGCGAAGAAGGTCGGGTGGTCGCCAGCCACAGTGAGGCGTTAACCCTTTCCCGCCCGCATCCGTTGTGGTCTGAGCAAAATCCTGCCGACTGGTGGGATGCAACAGACCGTGCGGTTTCCGTACTGTCACAACAACACTCTCTGCAGGGCGTAAAGGCGATTGGCCTGACGGGTCAGATGCATGGCGCCACCGTGCTGGACGCACAGCAGCAGGTATTACGTCCGGCCATTTTGTGGAACGATGGTCGGAGTTTCAGCCAGTGTCAGCAACTGGAAACGGACGTCCCGAATTCCCGCCAGATCACCGGTAATCTGATGATGCCCGGTTTTACCGCGCCCAAATTACTCTGGTTACGTGAAAACGAGCCGGATCTGTTTGCCAAAATCGACAAAGTCCTGCTGCCTAAAGATTATCTTCGCTGGCTGATGACCGGCGTGTTCGCCAGCGATATGTCTGATGCCGCTGGCACCCTGTGGCTGGATGTCGCTAAGCGCGACTGGAATGACGAATTACTGCATGCCACCGGCCTGACACGCCAGCAGATGCCCGCGCTTTTCGAAGGTAATCAGATTACCGGACACCTGTTGCCGGAACTCGCCTCACGCTGGAACATGGATTCCGTGCCGGTGATTGCCGGTGGCGGTGATAATGCCGCCGGGGCCGTCGGTGTCGGGTTGTATAAAACCGGACAAGCGATGCTATCCCTGGGTACGTCCGGCGTGTATTTCGCGGTAAGCGACGGTTTTCTGAGTAATCCGCAGCAGGCGGTACACAGCTTCTGCCATGCCCTGCCTGACACCTGGCATCTGATGTCCGTCATGCTCAGCGCCGCCTCTTGTCTGGACTGGGCTGCAAAACTGACCGGCACCGCATCGGTTGGCGAACTGATCAGTCTGGCAGAAAAGACCCCGCCTGCAGATTCACCGGTCTGGTTCCTGCCGTATCTCTCCGGCGAACGCACCCCGCATAATAACCCGAATGCCAAAGGTGTATTGTTCGGCCTGACCCATCAGCATGGCCCGGCTGATATCGCCCGCGCCGTACTTGAAGGTGTGGGGTTTGCTCTGGCAGACGGAATGGACGTGCTGCACGCAACCGGTCTGAAACCGCACAGCATCACGCTGATTGGCGGCGGCGCCCGCAGCCCTTACTGGCGGCAAATGCTGGCCGACATCAGCGGTAAAACGCTGGAATACCGCACCGGCGGCGATGTCGGCCCGGCGCTCGGTGCTGCACGTTTAGCACAAATCGCCATGAATCCGGGGCAACCGCTGGAGCGGTTCCTGCCGGAACTGCCACTTGAGCAAGTACATCAGCCGGACGCAGAACGGCATACTGCGTATGCGGAGCGGCGTGAAGTGTTCAGGGAGTTATATGTGAGGCTTGAGGGGTTGATGTAATACAAGACTGCTCCCTCCCCTGCGAAGGGGAGGGTTGGGGTGGGGTATTAAAGAAAAATCAGACAGTTAAAGTCAGCTTTGACTAAGTGTTAGCCCCTAAAACCCCCTCCCAGCCTCCCCCTTCGCAGGGGGAGGAGCCAAAACTAATAATGCTCCGCTATGGTCCTCACTAAAGGTGGAGCAAACCCGTTTTTACCTTACGGATATACCCCTTTAAACACCGTCTTCTTCCTCGGCTCCGACATAATCCCCTCCAGCGCCTCGACGCATTTCAAATAGTGCGGTGTTTTCTTGTGTGCCAGCACAGCGTCGTTATCCTGATAGGCTTCGTAGATAAAGAAGCGCGTCGGTACCGCCTCGTCCTGCAACACATCAAATCTGAGATTTCCCGGTTCCTTCACCGCGCCCAAATGGTTAGCGTGAAATACCGCCAGGAACTCATCCACCTTTTCCGGCTGAACATTAATTTCGACCAGTGTCACTTCCATGATTCACCCCTTTTCACTCAGGAACAGTTCATAAGCATGCGCCACGCTGGCGTTTTCATGCACCACCGCTTTCACCGCTTTCAGCATGGCAACCGGCGATTCGGACTGGAAGATGTTGCGCCCCATGTCCACACCGGATGCGCCCTGATCGATGGCTTTGAAGCACATTTCCAGCGCCTCGCGTTCCGGCAATTTTTTGCCGCCAGCAATCACTATCGGCACCGGACATCCCGCTGCGACGCGTTCGAAACCTTCATCGACATAGTAGGTTTTGATAATGTTCGCGCCCATTTCAGCGGCAATGCGGGTTGCCAGCGAGAAGTAACGCTGATCCCGCGCCATGTCTTTGCCGACGCCGGTCACCGCCATGGTCGGCATGCCGTAACGCATCCCCTGATCGACCAGTTGAATAATGTTTTTGATCGACTGATGTTCGTATTCACTGCCGATATACACCTGCGCTGCCATCGCGGCGACATTCAGGCGCAGCGCATCTTCAATCGCCACCGCCACCGTTTCGTTAGAGAGTTCAGTCAGGATCGAGTTACCACCGGAAGCCCGCATCACCACCGGTTTGTTCACCGCCGCAGGCACCACGCTGCGCAGTACGCCACGGGTACACATCAGCACGTCGGTATGCGAAAACAAAGGCGCAATGTTGATGTCGATGCGTTCAAGGCCGGTCGTCGGCCCCTGAAAATAACCGTGGTCAAACGCCAGCATCACCGTCCGGCCAGACTGCGGATTGAAAATCCGCGCCAGCCGCGACTGCATTCCCCAGTCAAGCTGACCGCTGCCCTTGAGGAAGAACGCGTGATTATCCTGCGGCGTGCCGATGCCGAAATTTTTGCCGTCTCTGATATCGTCCAGATCTGCCATTTTCTTTTCTCCTTACTGATCAGAAGTCGTATTTGCCGATGTTGTCTTTGGTGAAGACCACGCGTTCCGGCAGTAAAACGATGCCGTTACCTTTGGCCTCATACTGGTAGCCCTGCACGCTGTTCGGCACCACTTCCACCGTTCCGACGTCCGGCACATCCAGTTTGTCACCCACGTTAAGCGCGCCTTTTTTCAATAACTGATCGGCGACATAAACCGAAATTTTGCCCTGGCTGACCACGTCCCACAGACCGAACTGTTTCACCGTGCCGCGTTCGACATACGGGCGCATGACGTTTGGCGTACTGAAACCGACGATGGTCACGTTGGTACGTTTGAGGTTTTCCGCCGCCTGAGCCGCTGCCGGTAATGCGTTGGCATCAGGCGCAATAATCGCATCCAGATCGCCATAAGATTTCAGGATCCCTTCGGCGGTTTGCAGGGATTTAGTGGCATCGTTATAACCGTATTGCGTGGTCACGATTTCCCAGCCCGGATGCTCTTTGGCGATTTTGGCTTTCGCCTCTTTCACCCACTGATTCTGATCCGTCACTGTCGGGCTGGAATAGAAGAACGCCACTTTCGCTTTCTCTTTTTTCACCTGGCTGGAGGTCATCTCAACCAGCATCGAACCCAGTTGTTGTGGTGTGCCCTGATTGATGTAAATCGAGCGGCATTCCGGTTTGGTATCGGAATCCCAGGTCAGCACTTTCACGCCGCGTTGCATCGCGCGTTTAAGCGCCGGACACAGGCCGTCGGGTGATACCGCCGCCACCACAATCGCGTTGTATCCCTGATTGACGAAGTTGTTGATCATCTGCACCTGACCGGAAACGCTCGGCTCGGTCGGACCGTCGTAGGTCACGTCCGCGCCCAGCGCTTTACCGGCGGCCATTGCGCCGTTGCCGCCGCTGGTGAAATAACCGACGCCCACCAGTTTTGGGATAAAGGCGATACGTTCAGCCGC
This sequence comes from Rahnella sp. P4_A8, assembly GCF_056402435.1. Lineage (NCBI taxonomy): Bacteria > Pseudomonadati > Pseudomonadota > Gammaproteobacteria > Enterobacterales > Yersiniaceae > Rahnella > Rahnella sp. P4_A8. The sequence continues at coordinate 26,462 of NZ_JBFUHK010000018.1, forward strand.
CTGTGCGCTCAGACACGCGAGGCTCACGGCACTGGCAATTAACAAGATTTTCATTGTGTTGGCTTTCATCATTAACCCCGGCTTATTGAGAAGACGTCAAGGAAGGAGAAGGCGCAGACCCGCGCCGGCAATAGCGCTGGAAAACACTGCGGATAAGACCACGGTTGAGGCTGGCAGAGCGGCCAATCACCACCAGGATCAGCAGCGCGCCGGACAGCGCACTGGAAACCTGACTGGAGACGCCAACCATCTGCAAACCCTGCTGGAGATACCCGATCAGCAGTGTCGCCAGCGCTGTGCCGAGAATGGAACCTGAACCGCCGTAGATATTGGCACCGCCCAGCACGACCGCGGTGATAGCGGGCATCAGCAGCGCATTACCGAGATCAGAACGCGCCGAGCCGAAATACGAAGTCATCAAAATGGCGGCCACGGCCGACGCCAGCCCGGTCATGCCGTAGAGCGCAAACACCGTGCGGCTGACCGGCAATGCGCCATAACGCGCCACTCGGGCATTCTGACCGATGAGGAAGACGTTGCGACCGGTGCGACTGCGGTGCATCAGCAGCCAGAAAAACAGTGTCGCCAGCAGGAAGATCACCAGCGGCATGGGCAGGCCCAGCACAATCTGATTGGCAAAGTTGGTGAACGCATCGGGGAAATTACCGATACCCTCAAAACCCGTCGCGCCCGCCAGCCCGGAAAGCAGTAAGGCGCTGCCGCCGAACAGGTAGAGCGTCCCCAGCGTGATGACCAGCGGATTCACGCCGGTATAAAGAATCAGCGCCGCATTGAGCAAACCACAGGCCGCGCCCAGTGTCAGCGTAAGCATAATGGCCAGTGCCAGCGGCACACCGGCCTGACACAGTACACCGAGCGCGATGGCGCACAGTCCGATGGTGGAACCAAAGGAAATGTCGATACCGCCGCTGACAATCACCAGTGTCAGTGGCAACGCCACAATCCCGATGGTGATGAAATCACTGGTGCTGAACAGCAGCGTACTGGCGTCCAGCATGCGCGGATTGGCGAAACCGAACAGTAAGATTTCGATGACCAGCAACGCCAGCAGCGCGATTTCCCAGCCATATTGTTGGAGTTTGTTCATCACACTACCCCGCTCTTTTTGCCGGTACTTAGCCGGCGGCTTGTATTTTTCGGTTGCTGAGATTTGCGTTCAGCGGGTTTCTTCTGAGGCGGCGGCGTGGCCGCCAGAAAGCGTGAATACTTCTGCCGCCGCAAGTTTTTCTCCAGCGCCTGCCGCAATCTGCCGTCAAATACCAGCACCGCCAGCAGCACCAGCCCGGCGATAAAATCGTTCCACCACGCCGGAAGGCGTAACAGCACCAGCACGCTGTCAATTTGGGTCAGGAAATACGCGCCGAGCACCGCACCGAGAATGGAGCCGGTGCCGCCGAGCAGGCTGATGCCGCCCAGCACGCAGGCGGCGATGGCTTTCATCTCCAGCCCGCTGCCGGTCTGATTGGGCACGAAGCCGATTTGTGAAGCGAAGACAATTCCGGCAATGGCGGCCATCATGCCGTTAATGCCAAATGCCAGAATGCGTACCCGGTTGACGGCCACGCCAAGTTGTCTGGCGCCCTGTAAGTTGTCGCCGACAGCGTAGAAACTGCGGCCAAACGCCGTGCGACCCAGCATCCAGAACATCGCAGCCAGCAAGACAATCACCAGCCAGCCGAGCGGGGAGACATTGAGGAAAAACGGTTCTGACAGAGATTTCAGCCCGGCCGGTAAGCCTTCAATCCATTTGCCGCCAGTCATCAGCAGCATCAGCCCGCGGTATAAACCCAGCGTACCGAGCGTGGCGACAATCGCCGGAATACGCAGCCAGGCGACCAGCACACCGTTAAATATTCCGGCCAGTAAACCGGTGCCGAGAGTCAGCAGACAGGCCAGCGGCAGGTTCACGCCGCCGTTGAGCAAAACCCCCAGCGTCACGGCGCACAGGCCGGTAACGGAACCGACCGACACGTCGATGTTGCGGGTCAGCATCACCACAGTGGCCCCCATCGCCAGCAACATCAGGATCTGCGCGCTGCCAAAAATCATGCTCAGTGTCTGAAAGCTGAACGACTGCCGGTCCATCGCACCGAGCAAGGCAAACAGCGCAATAATCGCCATCAGCGCGGTCAGTTCACGATTGTTTTGTATCCGCTTTAGCATGAGGTTCCTCCGGTGGCGGGGGTTTTGGCATGATTACCAAATGCGATATGCATAATGTTGCTGACGTTGATGTCGCTGCCCTGCAATTCGCCGCTCATTTCCCCCTGATGCATAACGAATACCCGATCCGCCAGTCCTTCAATTTCATCCAGATCAGATGAAATCAGGATCACCGCCACGTTCTGTTGCACCACTTCGCGCAGCAACTGGTAAATGTCAGCGCGCGCGGACACATCCACGCCGCGCGTAGGTTCATCGACAATCAGCACCGCGGGCTGTGCCTCAAGACATTTGGCGATCAACAGTTTTTGCTGATTACCGCCGGAAAGCGTACGGGCAGTTTGTGACCCGTCGCGGTATTGAATGCCGAGCGCACGGTGATAGCGTTCGAGCACCGCCGCTTCGCGTTTGATGTTCAGCCACCAGCCCTGACGGTTGAAGGTGAGTGAGGTGGTGTTCCAGCTCAGCGGCGCGTCGAGATACAGGCCGGATGCCTGCCGGTCTTCCGGCAAATACACCAGCCCTTTTTTCAGCCGCTGTAAGGTCGTCAGGCCGCTGATGTCTTGTTGCTGCAAAAGCACCTGACCACGTCGGGCGTCACGCAGGCCATACAGGGTTTCTGCCAGTTCGGTGCGCCCTGCCCCCACCACGCCTGCCAGCCCGACGATTTCCCCGGCGCGGGCGCTGAATGAAATATTAATAAAGCCCTCACCGGTCAGGTTTTGCACCTGCAAGACCGGTTCGCTGCCTGCCGGGTTGCGTCGTGTGCCGGGTAAATCCAGCCACAACTTTTGTTCTGCGGGCAGCGCGGTGTCCTGGGAATGCGGGGTGATGGCGCGGATCAGCGCATCGTTATCCAGTTCGGCGAGCCTGCCGCTGAGCGCAATTTTGCCATCACGCATCACACTGACCCGGTCGGCAATCGCACGTATTTCCGGCAGTTTGTGCGAGATGAATACCACCCCGACGCCCTGCCCGGTGAGATGACGGACTTGTGTAAACAGGCGGGCGGATTCCGCCGGTGTCAGCGAGGCGGTTGGTTCATCAAGGATCAACAGCCGCGCATCGCGCATCAGCCCGCGCAGGATTTCCACCAGTTGCTGATCGGCCACTTCCAGGGTTCCGGCAAGGGCACCCAGCGGTAAATTGCACCCCAGATCAGCCAGCGTTTGCTGCAATTTTTTTTCGCCGGCCTGATGTGCAGGCAGGCGGAACAGGATGTTTTCGCGCACGGTCAGGCTGGGAAACAGCATCGGCTCCTGCGGTACCAGATAAATCCCCGCCTGATGCGCTTTTGCTGGTGACTGCGCCAGTAAAGGCTCGCCGCCGAGCAGTAACGTGCCACTGTCGGCTATTTCGACACCGGCAATGATTTTCATCAGTGTCGATTTACCCGCTCCATTGCCGCCAAGCAGCGCGTGGACTTCTCCGCCTTGCAGGCTGAAATCGATGTCTTTCAGCACTGCCACGCCGGAAAAGCTTTTACTGACACCGCTGACCTGCAACAGCAGGTTCGTGGTTTGCAGGTCTGCTGATAACTGTTTGCTGCTCTGCATACACCGGCCTCTGGCTTGATACATTAATTGAACAAATGTATTTATCATTTAACATTGTTCATAAAACTAGACCGAGGTGGCAGGGAAAACTTTTGTGCTGATCACAGTTTGTTCAACTCATATACTCTGCGTTATGATTCAGGCAGTAATCATTTGAAATTTGCAAAACACATCACAGTTAACAACATTTTGTTAACGAACAATTGATCTACATTTTGATAAGTGTTCACTATGAATGAGAAGACAACGCTTTCCGATTTGACTAACCATCCGGAATTCAGCATGGGCGAAGAGGAACTGCTGGCGCGCACCGCGTGGTTCTATTACCACGACGGCCTGACCCAGAATGAAATTGGTGAACGGCTTGGTTTGACGCGGCTGAAAGTGTCACGCCTGCTGGAAAAAGGCCGGCAGTCAGGAGTGATCCGCGTACAAATTAACTCGCGTTTTGAGGGCTGTTTGACGCTGGAAAATACCCTGCTCGAACGCTTTGGTTTACAGCAGATCCGCGTGCTGCCACAACTGGCCGACGGCTCGCTGAGCACACGGCTGGGGGTCGGCGCAGCACACATGCTGATGACATTGCTCAGGCCGGAACAACTGCTGGCTGTGGGTTTTGGCGAAACGGCGATGAGTACGTTGCAACATCTGAGCGGATTCATCTCCTCACAACAAATCCGCATGGTCACGCTTTCCGGCGGCGTCGGGCCCTATATGACCGGGATTGGTCAGCTTGATGCAGCCTGCGGAGTGAGCATTATTCCGGCTCCGCTGCGGGCGTCATCAGCCAGCGTAGCGGCTATTTTCCGTCAGGAACGTAATGTACACGATGTCATGCTGGCCGCCTGCGCGGCAGATATTGCGGTCGTCGGCATTGGCTCGCTGAACCAGAAACAGGACGCGACTATTTTGCGTTCCGGTTATATCAGCGAAGGTGAGCAGCTGCTGTTTGGCCGTAAAGGCGCAGTCGGCGACATTCTCGGTTTCTTTATGCAGCGCAACGGCGAGCTGGCAGAAAACATGGCAATCCACGATGAGCTGATTGCCGTCGCGCCGGACGAACTGGCCAGCATTCCGACCGTGTTAGGCGTCGCAGGTGGGGTCGAGAAAGCTGAAGCCATCGTCGCGGCGCTGAAAGGCAGACGAATTAATGCACTGGTAACTGAAGAGAGCACAGCAAGAGCCATGCTGGCGCTGCTCGACTGACCCGCAGGGTGTAAGGGGCGTGGCGGTCAGGTACACGGTGCCCGATAAACTGGCACGAGAGAACATTGCGATGACCTCTACCCTGAACTCTGACCACGACCGCAACTATCTGATGGCGCTGGATGCTGGTACCGGCAGTATCCGCGCGGTGATTTTCAATCTCGAAGGCGAGCAGATAGCCGCCGGACAGGCCGAATGGATCCATCTGGCGGTGCCGGATGTGCCCGGTTCAATGGAATTTGATCTGCAAAAAAACTGGCAACTGGCCTGTCAGTGTATTCGTCAGGCATTGCAGGAAGCACATCTCCCCGCTTCTGCGATCCGCGCAGTGGCGGCCTGTTCCATGCGTGAAGGGATCGTGCTGTACGACAAATCCGGCGAACCTGTCTGGGCCTGCGCCAACGTCGATGCCCGCGCCAGCCGTGAAGTTTCCGAATTAAAAGAGATCCACGATTTCGAATTTGAACGCGAAGTCTATGAATGCTCCGGTCAGACACTGGCCCTCAGCGCCATGCCGCGCCTGCTATGGCTGGCCCATCACCGCCCCGATATTTACCGTCAGGCTGCCACTATTACCATGATCAGCGACTGGCTGGCCTACATGCTCAGCGGCGAACTGGCGGTGGATCCGTCCAACGCCGGTACCACCGGCATGCTGGATTTAACCACCCGCAACTGGCGACCTGAGTTGCTGGATATGGCAGGGCTGCGCGCCGATATGCTTTCTCCGGTGGCTGAAACGGGTACACGCCTCGGTTATGTCACGGCCAGCGCGGCCGATGCCTGTGGACTGAAAGCCGGAACGCCGGTCGGCATGGGTGGCGGCGACGCGCAACTTGGCACGCTCGGCCTGGGTCTGGTGCGTCCCGGCCAGACCGCCGTCCTTGGCGGCACATTCTGGCAGCAAATCGTCAACCTGCCGGAAGCGGTCACCGACCCCGAAATGAATATCCGCGTCAATCCGCACGTCATCCCCGGTATGGCACAGGCCGAATCCATCAGTTTCTTTACCGGACTGACCATGCGCTGGTTCCGTGACGCATTCTGTACCGAAGAGAAAACCATGGCGCAGCGTCTTGGCGTGGATGCTTACAGCTTGCTGGAAGACATGGCCGCCCGCGTGCCTGTGGGGGCCTGGGGCGTCACGCCGGTATTCTCGGATGCGATGCATTTCAAGAACTGGTATCACGCCGCCCCGTCGTTCATCAATCTGTCCATCGACCCGGAAAAATGCAACAAACCGGTGCTGTTCCGCGCGTTAGAAGAAAACGCCGCCATCGTATCGGCGTGTAATCTGGATATGATCGCCCGATTTTCCGGTGTACGCGCCAGGTCGCTGGTGTTCTCCGGCGGCGGTTCGAAGGGCAAATTATGGTGTCAGATTTTAAGTGATGTGACGGGTGTTCCGGTCAATGTGCCGGTGGTCAAAGAAGCCACCGCGCTGGGTTGTGCGATTGCAGCGGGTGTCGCGGCAGGCGTGTATTCGTCGCTTGCAGACACCGGTGAAGCCCTGGTGCGCTGGGAACGGGAATATCAGCCGGATGTGGCGAACCACGCAAAATATCTGGTGCAGAAAGCCAACTGGCAGGAAGTGTATGCGGATCAACTGGGGCTGGTGGACCGGCAGCTAACGACGTCGATGTGGAAAGCGCCAGGACTGTGAGGATAATTCCGGACTGCCTCCTCCCCTGCGAAGGGGAGGAGTAATCCAAATCTGGCGTTATTTGATACTCGCCATCGGCGGATCCATCGCCACTTTGCCTTTCACTGCTTTGTTCTTCACTCTTCTCGACCACATTGCGGTCAGGATCGGCACCAGAATTGAGGTGACGATAACCGAGGTAGCAACCAGCGCGGTTGCAGCCGGGGCAATCGGTTTGAACTGCGGCACCATTTCAGCAATCAGGACCGGCGTTGCCACTGCGGCCCCCGCTGAACTGGAGGCAGCGAGACCGGCGGTACCATCGCCGCCTCCGATGAATTTGTCAGCGAGGATCAGCGGAATACCGGTGATGACGATAACCGACATCCCCAGCAACACACCTAACAGACCGGTTTGTGCGATGACGTTCAGGTTGATGGTGTTACCGAGTGCGAAGGCGAAGAACGGGATCAGGGTTTGTACCGCTTTGCTGAAGAATTCGCGCAGTTCCGGGTCGAGATTGCCCAGGCTGAAACCGACCAGGAATGGCAACACGGCGCCAACGAAGACGTGCGGTTCAAAAGACGCGATGCCTGCCGTGCCGAGGATCACCATAGTCATCAGCGGGCCGGATTCCAGAGACATCAGCACAAATGCGCCCGCTTCTTCTTTCGTGCCGTATTGCTGCATTACCGAGGCATACAGGCCGCCGTTGGTCATGTCCATTGCAGCCACCAGCGCCAGCACGGAAAGTCCGGCGAAGAAGCCGAATTCCACACCATTTTCCGGCATGAACCGTGATGCTATCGCCGCAACAATCCACGCCACCGCGATTTTGGTGACCACCAACGTGCCGGATTTACGCAACACCGTGCCGGTCGCGCTGAGTTTGATGGAGGCTCCCATGCAGAAGAACCACACCGCCAGAATAGGTACGGTGCCGGTCATCAGCCCGTTGGTGAAGGAACCAAAATATTTGCCCGAATCAGGCGCGAAGGTATGGCACAGCGCACCAATGAAGAGAGGCACCAACATCATCCCGCCGGGGATTTTTTCTATCGCTCGTTTAATGTGCATAATTTTCACCTGATTTAAAAGTCACGGACTACCTGATGCCGCTACGTTATCCATTTCTCAGGGTGATAAAAGTGATTCAACTCATAAATTGAAACGATGTTTCTATTTTTTAGATCGGTAGTTTTAATAATTTACTCCGTCAATATTTAATTTCGGAGAGAAATCACATTTTCGAATTATTTGTCCGAAAATACTTAACACACAAAAACAAAAAAGCCCGCAACAGTTGCCTGTGCGGGCCGGGTATCACGCAAAAATGTCAGCTCAGCGATAAAGTGCCGAACGCCTGACGCCAGTCAGTATCAAACTTTTCAATCGCCGCTTCGACGGCAGGTGTATTAAGTAACTGTTCGGCCACATCCACCGGTAAGGTGATTGACTGACATCCCGCCAGCAGGCAATCCATCGCCTGACGTGGGGTTCGGAAACTGGCGGCCAGCACCTTCGATTGCGGCGCGTGCAGGCTGAGCAAGGTCTGCAACTCTTTGACCATCGCGATGCCGTCACCGCCCTGTGCATCCAGACGGTTCACATAAGGCGCAACGTATTCCGCCCCCGCCAGTGCCGCCAGTAATCCCTGACCTGCGCCATACACCGCCGTGCCCAGCGTCGGGATATTCATGCCCTTCAGCTTTTTAATGGCCGCCAGACCTTCACGGTTTACCGGTACTTTCACGACCAAACCGGACACCCGCTGCGTCAACAACAACGCTTCTGCAACCATTTGTTCGGCGTCGGCAGCAATCACCTGTGCGAACAATTTACCGTTACCCCCCAGCGCATCGCGCAAGGCAGGCAGCACTTCCCACAGCGATTTACCTTCTTTCGCCACGATGCTCGGATTCGTGGTGACCCCCTGCAACGGCAGGATGCGCGACAAACGTTTTACCGCAGTGACATCGGCAGTATCGAGATACAGCTCCATAACTTTCTCCCTGAAACTTGTGAGTGAATGCAAAGTTCAGAGAGTGTACGTCAGCAAGCAGAAGGTTTGTTGATCATCATCAAAATCACTTTCGAATGAAAGTTATTAAATTGCGAAAGAAGATTTTTAGCACCAGGGAGCGTCGAGATGATTTTCAATGTGCAGCGTTATTCCACACATGATGGCCCGGGGATCCGGACGGTGGTTTTTCTGAAAGGCTGTTCCCTGAGCTGTACCTGGTGCCAGAATCCGGAAAGTCGTTCGGCGGCGCCTGACGTGCTGTTCGATTCACGTTTATGCAGCGCAGGATGTCAGCACTGCGCAAAGACTTTTCCACATGCTGTCAGCATAGAACATGACCGCATCGGGATTCGGCATGAACAATTTCAGGCAGAAGATCTCTGTCTGATCGAACAGGTTTGCCCTTCCGGCGCGCTGAGTGTGTGTGGAAATGACGCGGATATTGACGCGCTGATGCAGCAAATCCTGCGGGATAAACCTTTTTATACCCGTACCGGCGGCGGTGTGACGCTTTCCGGCGGCGAACCTTTCCTGCAGCCACAAATTGCGCTGACACTGCTGCAACGTTGCCGTCACGAAGGGCTGCACACCGCCGTGGAAAGTTGTCTGCATGTGCCGTGGAAATACATTGAGCCTTCGCTGGGGGCGCTGGATTTATTGCTGGCGGATCTCAAGCATGTGGCCGATGAACCTTTCCGCCGATTGACCGGCGGTTCCGCCAAAAGAGTGAAGGATAATTTCCGTCGTCTGGCTGCGGCCGGACAAAAGCTCATCGTCCGTGTGCCGTTAATTCCTGATTTTAATGCTGACCGGGCATCCATCCGCCAGATCGTTGATTTTGCGGCGGATGAAACCGGCTGCGAAGCCATTCACTTTTTGCCGTACCACACGCTGGGCATCAATAAGTATGTCCTGCTGGGGCAACCTTATCTGGCGCCACGCCAGCCGTTAAATGACCCTGACCTGCTGACGTTCGCTGAACAATACGCCGCAGAAAAAGGACTTTGTGCACAGTTAAGAGGATAAGAAAAATGACCCAACTGAATCTGAACACCCTTTCCGCCCGTATCCGGTCTCATAAAGAAGCCCTGATCCACATCGTCAAGCCACCGGTATGTACCGAGCGCGCACAGCATTACACGCAGGTTTATCAGCAACATGCTGACAAACCGCTGGCGGTACGCCGCGCGCTGGCGCTGGCTGAACATCTGAGCAAACGCACTATCTGGATCAAACATGACGAGCTGATCGTCGGTAATCAGGCCAGCGAAGTGCGCGCTGCACCGATTTTCCCGGAATACACCGTGGGCTGGATCGAAAGTGAAATTGACGCGCTTGCTGACCGGCCGGGCGCAGGTTTTGCCGTCAGCGAAGCCAACAAAAAAATCCTGCATGAACTCTGCCCGTGGTGGCGCGGGCAGACCGTGCAGGACCGCTGTTACGGTATGTTTACCGATGAGCAGAAAGCGTTGCTCGACAGCGGTATCGTAAAAGCCGAAGGCAATATGACTTCCGGCGATGCCCATCTGGCGGTGAATTTCCCGCTGCTGCTGGAACTGGGTCTGGACGGATTACGCAGTAAAGTGGGCGAGCGTCGCAGCCGCATTCGGCTGACTGACTGGGAAGATTTGCATAAAGAGCAATTGCTGAAAGCCATTGATATCACGCTGGCAGCGGTCAGCGACCACGTCATGCGTTTCTCACAACTGGCACGGGAAATGGCCGCCACGGAAACCCGCGAGCAGCGCCGTAGCGAGTTACTGACCATCGCCGCCAACTGCGACGTCATTGCTCATCAGCCACCGCAAAACTTCTGGCAGGCGCTGCAACTGTGTTACTTCATTCAGCTTATTTTGCAGATTGAATCCAACGGCCACTCCGTGTCGTTTGGCCGCATGGATCAGTATTTGTATCCGTTTTATCGTCGTGACGTTGAGCTGGAACAAACGCTGGAGCGTGATCAGGCCATCGAACTGCTGCAAAGCTGCTGGCTGAAATTGCTGGAAGTGAACAAGATCCGCTCCGGTACGCATTCCAAAGCGTCGGCGGGCAGCCCGTTGTACCAGAACATCACCATCGGCGGTCAGAATTTGCATAATGACGTGGCATCCGATGCGGTCAATCCGCTGTCATACGCCATTCTGGAATCCTGCGGACAATTGCGATCCACCCAGCCGAATCTGAGCGTGCGCTATCACGCCGGAATGAGCCGTGACTTCCTTGATGCCTGCGTACAGGTGATCCGCTGTGGTTTTGGCATGCCCGCCTTTAATAACGATGAAATTGTTATTCCAGAATTCATCAAACTGGGCGTCGAAAAACAGGATGCTTATGATTATGCCGCCATTGGCTGCATCGAAACGGCAGTCGGCGGCAAGTGGGGCTATCGTTGTACCGGCATGAGTTTCATCAACTTTGCCCGCGTGATGCTCGCCGCGCTTGAACAGGGGCACGACGCGAAAAGTCATACCCGCTTCCTGCCGCAGGAACGCGGTTTGTCGCAGGGGAATTTCGATAATTTCGATCAGGTCTTTGCGCAGTGGGATGAACAAATCCGTTATTACACCCGCAAATCCATCGAAATCGAATGCGTGGTCGATACGGTTCTGGAAGAGAATGCGCAGGATATTTTGTGTTCGGCGCTGGTCGATGACTGTATAGAACGCGGGAAAACCATCAAGCAAGGCGGTGCGAAATACGACTGGGTTTCAGGATTGCAGGTCGGGATCGCCAATCTGGGTAACAGCCTGGCGGCAGTGAAAAAGCTGGTATTCGATCAGGGCGTGATTGGCCAGCAGGAACTGGCCAACGCGCTGGCTTCAGATTATGAGGGACTGGACGGTGAACGACTGCGTCAGCGGCTGATTAACGGCGCAGAGAAATACGGCAATGATCAAGACGAGGTCGACAATCTGCTGGTGCGTGCGTATCAGTGCTATATCGATGAACTGTCGAATTATCACAATACCCGCTTCGGACGCGGCCCGGTCGGTGGCACGTATTACGCGGGTACATCGTCTATTTCGGCCAACGTGCCGTTTGGTGCCGCAACTACCGCCACGCCGGATGGACGTAAAGCCTTTACGCCGCTGGCGGAAGGGGCCAGCCCGGCATCCGGTACCGATCATCTCGGGCCGACAGCGGTCTTTAATTCGCTGAGCAAATTACCGACAGAAGCGATTCTCGGCGGCGTACTGCTCAATCAGAAACTGAATCCGGCATCGCTGGAAAATGAAAGCGAACGCGAGACGTTAATGCTAATGCTGCGGACATTCTTTGAGGAACATCGCGGCTGGCATGTTCAGTACAATATTGTTTCCCGCGAGACATTGCTGAAAGCGCGTGAGGAACCGCAGAACTATCGCGACCTGGTTGTCCGTGTCGCCGGTTACTCCGCATTCTTTACGGCCTTATCGCCTGAGGCTCAGGATGATATTATCGCCCGTACAGAACATTCACTTTAAAATTCGCATCTGAATTTAACTTTCAACGGGCGGCGCAGGCTGCCCGTATTTTGGGCGGTTATGAACGACAGACAACAAGTTATTCTGCAATGGGTAAACGATAAGCAGCGCATCAGCGTCAGTGCGTTGTCACAGATTTGTCAGGTGTCAGAAGTGACGATCCGCCACGATCTTACGCTACTGGAACAGCGACATTATCTGCGCCGTGCGCACGGTTTTGCCGTCGCTATCCAGACCGATGACGTGGATACCCGCATGATGTCGAATTTTGCCCAGAAGCAGAAACTGGCGAAGTTTGCGGCATCCCTGATCCAGGACGGCGAAACGGTATTTTTCGAAAGTGGCAGCAGCATCGCCTTGCTGGCGCAATATCTTGCCGATAAGAAGAACCTGACGGTGATTACCGTCAGCGGTTATGTCGCCTCTTTGCTGAAAAGTATGCCCTGTGACGTGGTTCTGCTCGGCGGGATGTATCAGAAAACCAGTCAGACGGTGGTCGGCCCGCTGACCAGAATGTGTCTGCAACAAATGAATTTCAGTAAAGCGTTCATGGGCATCGACGGCTTCACCGATACCACCGGCTTTACCGGCCGGGACATGTTACGTGCTGATGTGGTGAATGCGGTCGTGGCTAAAGGTGCGGAAAATATCGTGCTAACGGATTCATCGAAATTCGGTCAAATAAATCTTAACCCGCTGGGGCCGGTCAGCGCCTTCAGCCGGGTCATCACTGACGACAAATTATCCCCTGAATATCAGCAGCAACTTTCCGCTGCCGGGATTAAGGTCAGCCTGGTCGGCTGACCTATCCTTATCTGTCTCCCCCGATAATTCGGGTTTCAGGGGATTATTGGCCGTAGTAGGCATTCTTGCCATGTTTACGCAGGTAATGCTTATCCAGTAATTGCGGCTGCATATCCGGCAACTGCGGCGTTAACTGGCGGGAGAAAATGCCCATGTAGGCGACCTCTTCCAGCACGACGGCGTTATGCACGGCATTATCGGCATCTTTCCCCCAGGCAAACGGCCCGTGCGAATGCACCAGTACAGCCGGAATGTCTGCCGGCGACAGATGTCTTTCCGCGAAGGTTTTAACGATGACTTCACCGGTCTCCCATTCATAACGTCCGGCGATTTCCTCTTCGGTCATCAGCCGCGTGCAGGGAATGTTGCCGTAGAAATAATCCGCGTGCGTGGTGCCCCAGGCGGGAATATCCAAACCGGCCTGCGCCCAGATGGTTGCGTGGCGCGAATGCGTATGAACAATACCCCCTGCTTCGGGGAAATTCAGGTACAGTACCCGGTGGGTATCGGTATCGGAAGAAGGCTTTTTGCTGCCCTCGACGATTTTGCCGGTCTCCAGTTCCACCACCACCATGTCGTCCACGCCCATGTGGTCGTATTCCACTCCCGACGGTTTAATCACGACCAGCCCAAGTTTACGGTCAACGGCGCTGACATTTCCCCAGGTAAAGGTCACCAGATTATGGCGAGGCAGTGCCAGATTGGCCTCTAATACCTGCTCTTTCAGTTGCTTTAGCATCTTGGTTTCCTCTTATTACGAGGCTTTATTGTCTGGGTGACGGGTGTGTGCAGGTATGGGGGAAATCGCTAAAGAGTGCGTACAGATCTGCTGCAAACGTAAAAGTGCCCATTTGTTCCACAAACCGTTGAATGTTTGTCCAGCTTTTTAGTCTTTTGTGTGGTGAGAAAGAGCATCCTTGGTGAATTAAGATTATTCACCTAGTGAATGTATATCAATTTCACTATTTTTAATTAACGGATGCACAACTGCGTCTGGATAGGAGAAAAATTATGATGCTCGTGAATAAACGTGTTGCCAGTATCGCACTGGTTCTGACTCTGGCAATGTCTGTCAGCGCTTGTGGTAACTGGTCTAAGCGTGACCGTAACACCGCAATCGGTGCGGGTGCAGGTGCGCTGGGTGGTGCAGTTCTGACTGACGGCAGTACCTTAGGGACATTGGGTGGCGCTGCAGTGGGTGGTATCATCGGACATCAGGTCAGTAAGTAAAACAACCGGGAGATAAGTTCTATTTAACTGGCATAAAAAACGTAAGCGTTAAGCAACGAATAAAGCTAAAAATAGGATTGGGTTGTTTTTCAGGTCAACTTTATTGTCATCAGATGGATGACAAACAACGTGCTTTCGCGTTGTGATATCTCTAAAAGCTAAAGCAAGATGCTGCACCTTTGCGGATGCAGCATCTTATTATAAACGGTCAGTGATCGTTTACAGACAGGTCAGCCCCCCGCCAGTTTCACTTTCATGCCTTTCGCTTCCAGCAGTTGTTTAAGCAGATCGCGTTTGTCGCCCTGGATCTCAATCACGCCGTCTTTCACCGCACCGCCACAACCGCATTTCTTTTTCAGTTCGGCAGCGAGTTTTTCCAGTTCAATATCATCAAGACTGACACCGGTGATCAGGCACACGCCCTTCCCTTTGCGCCCGCTGGTCTGGCGCTGAATACGCACAATGCCGTCACCTTTCGGACGCTCAGCCACGACTTTGGGCTCATCGATTCTGCCGCTGTCGGTCGAATACACTAAACGGCTGTTGCTGTCATTGTTCATGGTTTTTCCTTCTTAGCGCAGTGATGCCAGAATTTCACGCAGGGTCTGCGCCGGATCGGCAGATTGCGTGATCGGCCGGCCAATCACCATGTAATCCACGCCCGCCGCCAGCGCTTCCTGTGGCGTCATGATGCGACGCTGATCATCGGCTTGGCTGCCAGCCGGGCGGATACCCGGCGTCACCAGTTTGAACGCCTGCCCGAGAGCAGATTTAAAACGGGTCGCTTCCTGCGCGGAACACACTACGCCATCGAGGCCGCAGTCGCGTGTCAGGCGCGCCAGACGTTCAGCATAATCAGCCGGAGAAAGTTCAATACCTAAATCCGCCAGGTCATTGTCTTCCAGGCTGGTCAGCACCGTGACGGCTATCAGTAAAGGTGCATCTTTTCCAAACGGTACCAGCGCTTCCCGTGCCGCCGTCATCATGCGCGCACCGCCGCTGGCATGCACATTCACCATCCAGACACCCAAATCTGCCGCAGCAGCCACAGCGCGCGCAGTAGTGTTAGGGATGTCGTGGAATTTCAGATCCAGAAAGACGTCGAAACCGCGGGTCTGCAGATCTTTGACCATCTGCGGACCAAAATGAGTGAACATCTCTTTGCCAATTTTCAGACGGCAATCACGCGGATCGATTTTGTCAGCAAACGCCAGTGCGGAGGATTTATCGGCATAATCGAGAGCGACAACAATCGGTGAAGTATTTAATTCTTTGTTGTTAGTGTTATTTTCGGACTTCATCTCGTCAGCCTCTTGTCAGTTTTTACGTCAGGAAGAAATAATATAATTTTTGCCGCCGATATTTTACATGGCAAACCACTGAATTCACAGCTACACCTAATGTGACAGTTTTATTAAATTTTTGTGATGCACTAGACGATGCAACAAGGCTGGCTTAGCTTGTTACTTTTACTCTAAGGAAAGGCAGAAAAATGAGTGAGATAACAACCCTGACCGTTAAAATTCCGGTTGAATTGAAAGAACTGATCAAAAACGCCGCTGCGGAAGCAGAACATTCATTAAGTGCAGAAGTTGCGGCACGCCTGGAAGAGAGTTTTAACCCTGCTGCGCCCAAAGGTAAAAAAGCCGCTAAAGCCACAGAACACGAAATTGATAATCAGCATCTTGCAGAAGAGACTGAACCCGCGCTGACCACCAAAGAAATCAAGAAATTGCGGACGTTGCTTAATGCCCGCAAGGCGAGCAGCAAGAAGAAGTAAGAGTCGATTTAAAATATACTGCGGTTTCCCCTAAATAATTCACGTTGCAGGAAGGCGACAAACGCATCTGCAACCCGAAGTATGACGGGGAAACTTATTGGCCATCCAGGCCCCGGATTGGCTTTATCGTCGCCCAGCCACGGCATGACGGGCAATGCCAGTAAAGTGAATGCGCGGTAAAGCCGCATTTATGACAGCGATAGCGTGGCTTTGTCCGGATCTGTTCACCCACCATATCCCGCAGCAACACCAGGCTCTCTTTCGCACGCCCTTCTTCCGCATCCGCCAGATGGTAATCCATCAGGTGATGAAACACGCGCATGGTCGGATGGCGTTGCAACTGACGGTTGATATAGTTTTGCGCGGTCTCACGCCCTTCTTCATCCTGGATGATTTCGGCCAGCATCAGTTCTGCTGTGGCGCCGGTATTTTCATCCACACAACGCCTGAGAAACTCGGCCCATGCCAGCGTATCGTCAAGATTCTGGTAACACTCCTGCAGCATCGGCAACGCTTCGCTGACCAGCTCTTTATCCTGCTCCAGCACCCGCTGTAAGGCCTCTGTCGCTTTGCGGTAATCGCCCTGCGCCAGTAAAATCCGCCCCTGCATAATGGAGACACGGGCACAGAGTTTGTCCGCTGCCGCCGCCTTTTTCAGCAAGCCGGTCGCCTTATCGAAATCTTCAGACACCATTGCCTGCAATGCCAGTTCACACCAGAAATGCGCAATTTCTTTACGGCGGTTTTCTTTGCCGAGCTTGACCAGACGTTCCGCCACATCAATGGCGTTCTGCCAGTCGCTGGTGGCCTGATGAATAATCAACAACTGTTCCAGCGCAAACAACTGGAAATCCTGCTCTTTCACCAGCTGGTTGAACATGTCTTCCGCACGATCATAGAAACCGGCAGCCATGTAATCACGACCCAGTTGCTGTACGGCGAGCAGGCGCTGTTCGAAAGTCAGCGAAGCACTTTCCATCAGCGACTGGTGGATACGGATCGCACGATCGACTTCACCACGGGAGCGGAACAGGTTGCCCAGAGTCAGGTGCGCTTCGACTGTACTGCTGTCCTCTTTCAACATTTCGAGGAACAGATCGACCGCTTTATCCTGCTGATTGGAAAGCAGGAAGTTAACCCCCGCGACGTATTCACGCGACAGGCGGTTAGCATTTTCCTGTTTGTCCTGCTGAGAACTTCTGCGCCCCATGTACCAGCCATAGGCGGCCGCAACGGGCAACAACAGAAACAGCAGTTCTAACATAGAGGGTTATTCCTTGCTGACATCGTAAGATGCTGCTGGCGGCGTAACGACAGCCGCGGGTTCAATTTGCTGCTCCAGGCGTTTGATTTTACGCTGGGCGCGCCCCAGAGACAGACGTACACGCAGGTAGAACAAACCACAGATTATCCAGCCAAGAATAAAACCGGTAGCGAACAGCACAGCAAGCAGTGTCGAAACACGATAGTCACCCTGTGCCAGCAAATAATTGAAGGTCACAGTCTGATCGTTATGGGCACCCAGAGTGATAGAAATCACAACGATGACCAGCAAAAATAAAAAAATCAGCAGATATTTCACATTCATTCCTGTAATGCCGGGTGTACCGGATGAATTATGCCAAAAACTCGCGTCCCGACCTAATAAGTTAGCATTTCCGAACAAAGCAGGGAAACATTGCGGAGGGTTTAAATGCCGTCTGTAGCAACTTCATTCGACTTTAGTGTGGTGTCGTGACCACCACGACAATGAAGGCTATGGAATGTATATGGGGATGAAAACCATGAATTAAAGGGTTCACCAGGAACCCCCTGAGATTTCAGACGGTAAGAAATCAAAAAACCGGGATTATTCACGCTCGCTGATTTCCTGGTTTTCTGCTGGTGGTGGCGTTAGCGGCCCGACATAGCGCTCCGTCAGCCAGCAGGCCAGCATTACCAGGATCCAGCTGATGCCCACAGATGCCATCAGGTCGCGTGGCCAGTGCATGCCGAGCATCAGTCTGCTGCCCATCACCACCACCGCCCACACCATCAGCACGGTGACCGTTTTATAGTGTTTACGCCGCCACAATAACCCGACACCGAGTAAAGCCCAGGTTGCGGCAAACATCGTGTGGCCAGAAGGGAATGCGTATCCCGTGTCGTTCTGCCAGCTTTTATTCAGCCAGTGCGGGATTTGCACGTTGTCGCCCAGCACCTCTTTCACCTGCCGGGCACGCGCTTTACTTTTCCGGGCATAAAATTCATCGACGTTCATCTGATGATCCGTCCCCAGCCATGCGACATACGGCCTGGGTTCGCGGACTTCGGCTTTGATAAAGTCTTTAACATACTGACCGGCCAGCACTGACAAGGTGATGATCACCACCAGCCCGATGGCTGGTTTAAGCCGAAATCGCAGGCACCACAGAAACCAGCCACAGAGGATCACAGTCGTCATGATTCCCCATGGTTCACTCACCGTTTCCGTGACCCAATAAAGCGGACGCAGCACGGCGGGATTACCACCCGGTGTCCACGTCCAGCCGCTTATCCACACCGCTGCGGGCATCAGTAACAAAAGAACAGCCCCGAGAGCGGTGCGCCTGGCGATATCAAACATAGTCGTCCCTTCAGTCATGCGTAAAAAGAGTTGGAGTGTATCAACGTTGTGATTGCTTAACATTCCTTTAGCGTGAGTTGTTGAAGAAGCGGTTATAATTCATAAGTTATGAACTAATCGTTCAAATATTCCCGCTAAAATGTGACCCAAACTGTGGCAAAATGATGCCCTGTCGTGATGGAAAGGCACCGATTCCCTATCCAGAGGCCGCATCAGAAAGTAGGATGCGCATCAACAAGTAAAATACTTACTGTAAATAAAGACTATTTGTGGTTTTTTTGGAGCATAAAATGCAGCTGAAACGGGTGGCAGAAGCCAATCTGCCAACACCTTGGGGCGATTTCCTGATGGTGGGTTTTGAAGAATTGGCCACCGGGCACGACCACCTGGCGTTAGTTTTTGGCGACATCACCGGTGAAACGCCGGTTCTTGCGCGCGTTCACTCCGAATGTCTGACCGGTGATGCCTTATTCAGCCTGCGCTGTGACTGCGGTTTCCAGCTCGAAGCCGCACTGAATCATATCGCCGAAGAAGGTCGTGGCATCCTGATGTATCACCGTCAGGAAGGCCGTAACATCGGTTTGCTGAATAAGATCCGCGCATATGCCTTACAAGACAAAGGTTACGACACCGTCGAAGCCAACCATCAGCTTGGGTTCGCCGCAGACGAACGCGACTTCACGCTGTGCGCCGACATGTTCAAATTGCTGGGTGTCGATTCCGTACGCCTGCTGACCAACAATCCGAAGAAAGTCGAAATTCTGACTGAAGCCGGTATTAACATTACAGAACGCGTCCCGCTGATCGTCGGCCGTAATCCGGAAAACGAACGCTACCTGTCGACCAAAGCCGCCAAAATGGGCCATCTGCTCGACAAGTAAGGATTTATAGTCCGATCCAAATATTAAGGGCACCTTAAGAAGGCGCCCTTTTTTATTGGCCGGAGAAGCGGTTTTACAGCATTTTGCGGATCACATAATGCAGAATGCCGCCGTTCTGGAAATAGGTCAGTTCGTTGCCGGTATCGATACGGCAATGTGCATCAATTGTTTCAGTATGACCATCAGCAAACGTGATATGCACTGCAACATCCTGCCTCGGCGTCAGGGTTTGTAACCCGCTGATGCTGATCTGTTCATCGCCCGTGAGTTTCAGCGTTTTGCGCGTCACACCCTGCGGGAACTCGAGCGGTAAAATCCCCATCCCGATCAGATTCGAGCGGTGAATACGTTCGAATGATTCTGCGATAACCACACGTACCCCAAGCAGACGTGGCCCTTTCGCCGCCCAGTCACGGCTTGAACCTGAACCGTATTCTTTACCGGCAATCACTGCGGTCGGCACACTTTCATGCTGATAGCGCATCGCCGCATCGTAAATCGCCAGTTGGTCCTGCGACGGAATATGACGCGTATATCCGCCCTCCACGCCCGGCACCATTTCATTTTTGATGCGAATATTGGCGAACGTCCCGCGCATCATCACTTCATGGTTACCGCGCCGCGAGCCGTAGGAGTTGAACGCTTTCGGCTCGACGCCGTGCTGGGTCAGATACAAACCAGCCGGACTTTCGGCCTTGATATTCCCGGCAGGTGAAATGTGGTCGGTGGTCACTGAATCCGCCAGAATCGCCAGAATTCGCGCATCTTTGATGTCTTCCAGCGCATCAGGTTCCGCCTTCATATCACTGAAGAACGGCGGGTGGCGGATATAGGTGGAGTCTTCCTGCCAGGTATAGGTCGGCGTGCCTTCGACCTGAATCGCCTGCCAGCTGGCATCGCCGTTAAACACCTCGGCGTACTCTTTATGGAACATTTCCGTGGTCACCTGCGCAACCGCATTAGCGATATCGTTAGCCGACGGCCAGATATCTCTCAGGTAAACCGGCTTGCCATCAGCACCTTCACCCAGAGGATCCGTCGTCAGATCGACGTTCATATTACCCGCCAGCGCATAGGCCACCACCAGCGGTGGTGAGGCTAGCCAGTTGGTTTTAATCAGCGGATGAATACGCCCTTCGAAGTTACGGTTGCCGGAAAGCACGGCCCCGACGGTTAAATCACCGGCCTTGATCGCCGACTCAATCGGTTCCGGCAACGGCCCGGAGTTACCGATACAGGTCGTACAGCCATAGCCCACCAGATTAAAGCCCAGCTTCTCCAGATGCGGCATGAGACCGGCGGCATTAAGATAATCGGTCACCACTTTGGAACCTGGTGCCAGTGAGGTTTTCACCCACGGCTTACTGGCCAGACCTTTTTCGGCGGCATTCTTCGCCAGCAGACCAGCGGCCATCAGCACGCTTGGGTTTGACGTGTTGGTACAAGAGGTGATTGCCGCAATCACTACCGCGCCGGTGGTCAGCGCATAATGCTGCCCTTCCAGCGTGAAACTTTCTTTATCGCTGCGCCCCGGCTTGCTGTTACCCAACTCCAGTTCAGTCGCCGCTTTGAACGCTTTCGGCACATCAGGCAACGCAACGCGATCCTGAGGACGTTTCGGCCCCGCGAGGCTCGGCTCAACGTCTCCCATGTCCAGCGCAAGCGTACTGGTGAAGACCGGCTCGTCACCGGCGTTACGCCATAAACCCTGGGCCTGCGAATAGGCTTTTACCAGATCGATTTGTTCGTCGCTGCGGCCACTGAGCTTCATGTAACTCAGTGTCACATCATCCACCGGGAAGAAGCCGCAGGTCGCGCCGAATTCCGGCGACATATTAGCGATGGTTGCGCGGTCAGCCAGCGGCAAATCGGCAAGGCCATCACCATAGAACTCGACAAATTTTCCTACCACGCCGTGTTTGCGCAGCATCTGGGTGACCGTTAACACCAGGTCCGTCGCGGTAATGCCTTCGCGTAATTTACCGGTCAGTTTGAAACCCACAACGTCCGGGATCAGCATGGAAACCGGCTGTCCGAGCATTGCGGCTTCGGCTTCGATACCGCCGCAACCCCACCCCAGAATCCCCAGACCGTTAATCATCGTGGTATGTGAATCCGTTCCGACCAGCGTGTCGGGATAGGCCATCGTTTTGCCATCCTGCTCTTCGTACCAGACGGTTTGTCCAAGATATTCCAGGTTGACCTGATGACAAATACCCGTGCCAGGCGGCACTACGCGGAAACGATTGAAGGCTTTTTGCCCCCAGCGCAGGAACTGATAGCGCTCGTTGTTACGCTCCATTTCGAGACGAACGTTCTCACCAAACGCCTCATCATCACCGAATTCATCCACTGTGACGGAGTGGTCGATGACCAGATCAACAGGCGACAACGGGTTTACCTGTTCGACATTCCCGCCGAGGCGTTTTACCGCCTGGCGCATCGCGGCCAGATCCACCACGGCAGGTACACCCGTAAAATCCTGCATCAGTACGCGCGCCGGACGATAAGCAATTTCGCGGTCGGCATGACCGGTTTTCTGCCATTCGACCAGTTCCTGTAGATCGCTTTCTGTGACAGTGTCACCATCAACGTGGCGCAGTAAGTTTTCGAGTAAAACTTTGAGGGATTTTGGCAGGCGCTGAACATCACCCAATGTTTTGGCAGCGAGTGGCAGGCTGTAGTAGTAAAATTCTTTCTCCCGGACTGCCAGCTTATCCAGACTGTTCTTGCGAATAGACGACATAGCTTCTCCTTTAGCGCTCAGCGTGGCCATGAGTAATAACCCGCTGGCTTATAAGTGCATAGTTAAAGATAACACAAATTATCGTTAACATTTTTATAACAGCTCAAACTGATCATCAGGCAAAAAAAATCCCGCCGCTTCGGTGAGGATGCGGCGGGATCTCAGGGAGATAAAAATAGAGGATGACGACTTATTTTGTCGGCAGCTTAATGTCTTTGAACATTTCTTCAATGTCTTCGTTGGAGCGCAGGGAAATAGCGGTATCAACCACATCACGTGTCAGGTGCGGCGCAAAGCGCTGGATAAAATCGTACATATAGCTGCGCAGGAATGTACTGCGACGGAAACCGATTTTGGTGGTGCTGTAGGTGAAAATATCACTCGCATCCACGGTCACCAGATCCGGATCCTGAACCGGATCCACTGCCATGCTGGCGATGACACCGACGCCCAGCCCCAGGCGGACATAGGTTTTGATGACGTCAGCATCGGTGGCGGTGAATACAATGCGTGGCGTCAGACCGGCGCGGTTAAACGCGGTATCCAGTTCTGAACGGCCAGTGAAGCCGAAGGTATAGGTCACAATCGGATAAGCTGCCAGTTCCTCAATGGTGACTTTCTCTTTACCTGCCAGCGGATGATCAGGCTGAACCACCACGGCACGGTTCCAGTGGTAGCAAGGCAGCATGATCAGATCGTCATACAGATGGAGCGCTTCGGTGGCGATAGCAAAATCCGCATTGCCCTTTGAAACTGCTTCAGCAATCTGCGTCGGCGACCCCTGATGCATATGCAATGAAACGCGCGGATAACGCTCGATAAAGCCTTTAATCACATTCGGTAAGGCATAACGCGCCTGCGTATGCGTCGTCGCGACATACAGCGAACCTTTGTCCGGATAGGTATGCTCACCAGCAACAGCTTTGATCGCATCCACTTTAGACAATACTTCACGGGCAATACGGATGATTTCCTGCCCTGCCGGCGTGACCTGTGTCAGATGTTTACCGCTGCGGGAAAAAATCTGGATCCCGAGTTCATCTTCCAGCATCCGCACTTGTTTGCTGATCCCAGGCTGCGACGTGTACAGGCCTTCTGCCGTCGAACTGACGTTCAGATTGTGATTAACAACCTCTACGATGTAGCGCAGTTGCTGCAATTTCATATCTCATACCACCCTGGTTTCAAACCCTGTCGCCATCCCTGTTCATCCGTTGGCTGAACAGTCTGGAAATGATTTTTTATCGACTACCGGAAGTCTGTGAACGCACCGTTTTTATGCCCCAGACGCATTAACTTATTACTTAAGTGCATAAGAATAAATTTTATATAACAATTATATCCATTATTAGCGTCATGTATACCCGAAGAACATAACGATAATCGAGGACTGTCGCAGACTGATAATAAAAACACGCATAACTCCGCGATGATAGATCTTAATGCAATAAAAAAACCAGTCCGGAAGACTGGTTTTTTACAACTGCTTAACAGCTTAAGGTATGACGGCGATAATTATTTTTTGCCTTCGACCCACTTACCGTCGACAAAGAAAGCGGTCCAGCCAGTGGCTTTGCCGTCTTTTTCTGAAGATACATACTGCTGCTTGGTTTTACGGCTGAAACGCACCATTGATTTATTGCCTTCCGGATCGGCCACCGGCGCATCGGCCAGATAGCTGAGTTTTTCCGGCAAGCGGTCTTTGAAGCGCTTCAGTTCCTCCACCAGCGGCGCACGGGTTTCGCGCGATTTAGGGAACGTGTTGGCAGCCAGGAATACCCCTGCCGCACCGTCACGCAGCACGAAATAGGCGTCTGATTTCTCACACGGCAATTCCGGCAGCGGAACCGGATCTTCTTTCGGCGGCGCAACGTCACCGTTTCGCAAAATCTTACGGGTGTTTTTGCATTCGTCGTTGGTACAGCCCATGTACTTACCGAAACGTCCCATTTTCAGGTGCATTTCAGAGCCACATTTTTCGCACTCAACAATCGGGCCGTCATAACCCTTGATGCGGAACTCACCCTCTTCGATTTCATAGCCATCACATTCCGGGTTGTTACCACAAACATGCAATTTGCGCTGATTATCGATGAGATAGCTGTCCATCGCCGTGCCGCATTTGACGCAACGACGTTTCGCACGCAGCGCGTTGGCTTCGGCTTCATCACCTTCCAGAATGTTCAGCACTTCGGCATCAGCAATCAGGTTGATGGTGGTTTTGCAGCGCTCTTTCGGCGGCAAGGCGTAACCGGAACAACCGAGGAACACGCCAGTGCTGGCGGTACGGATCCCCATCGGACGTCCGCAGGTCGGGCATTCAATGCTGGTCAACACCATCTGATTCGGGCGCATACCGCCTTCTTCCGGGTCTTTCTCAGCAGTTTCCAGCTGCTTACTGAATTCAGTGAAGAATTCATCCAGAACGGCTTTCCATTCCGCCTTGTTGTTGGCGACCTGATCCAGCCCGTCTTCCATACGTGCGGTGAAATCGTAGTTCATCAATTCACGGAAGTTATCTTCCAGACGATCGGTAACGATTTCCCCCATTTTTTCTGCGTAGAAGCGACGGTTTTCAACGTGAACGTAACCCCTGTCCTGAATGGTCGAAATGATCGACGCATAGGTAGACGGACGGCCAATGCCTCGTTTTTCCAGTTCTTTAACCAGAGACGCTTCGCTGAAACGCGCAGGCGGCTTGGTGAAATGCTGGGTGGGCAGCAGTTGTTGCAGCTCCAGATCCGTACCCACTTCGATCGCCGGCAAGGTTCTGTCTTCGTCGCCTTTACGCAACGCCGGCATGACTTTGGTCCAGCCATCAAAACGCAGCGTACGACCTTTGGCGCGCAGAGAGTAATCACCGGCTTTAACCGTCAGCGTAGTGGAGTCGTACTGAGCCGGTGTCATCTGACAGGCCACAAACTGACGCCAGATTAGCTGATACAGACGTTGAGCATCCGCTTCCATATCTTTCAGTTGTTCTGAAATCACGGCCACGTCAGAAGGACGAATCGCTTCGTGCGCTTCCTGAGAATTCTCTTTATTGCTGTATTGCAGCGGCGCTTTCGGCAGGTATTTATCACCAAAATTCTCGCCAATATAGCCGCGCACCATTTCCACCGCGTCCTGACTCAGGTTAGTGGAGTCCGTACGCATATAGGTAATGTGACCGGCTTCGTAAAGACGCTGGGCCATCATCATGGTTTTCTTCACACCGAAGCTCAGACGCGTACTGGCCGCCTGTTGCAGTGTGGAAGTAATGAAAGGCGCACCCGGCTTGCTGCTGGTCGGTTTGTCTTCACGATCCACCACGGTGTAACGCGCTTTTTCAAGCAGCGAAACGGCCGCGTGAGTTTGTTCTTTATTGACCGGTTTGAACGGTTTTTCGAGATGATGCGTGACTTCCATTTGCAGCGCGGTTTCTTTCTTCGCCAGCAAATCCGCATGCAATTCCCAGTATTCTTCCGGCACGAACGCTTTGATTTCTTTCTCACGCTCGACGACCAGACGCACCGCAACGGACTGAACACGACCTGCGGATAAACCACGGGCAATTTTCTTCCACAGCAGCGGAGAAACCATGTAACCCACCACGCGATCCATGAAACGACGCGCCTGCTGAGCATTCACACGATCAATATTCAGTTCGCCCGGTTCTTTAAAGGCGTTTTGAATCGCGTTCTTGGTAATTTCGTTAAAAACGACACGGCTGAAACGTTTGTCATCACCACCAATCACTTCCCGCAAATGCCAGGCAATCGCCTCTCCTTCGCGGTCAAGGTCGGTTGCGAGATAGATGTGGTCAGCTTTTTCCGCTAACGCTTTTAACTCAGCAACAACTTTTTCTTTACCCGGAAGTATTTCGTATTGTGCTTCCCAACCGTGATACGGATCGACGCCCATGCGATTAACCAGCGCGGTTTTCTCATCCTTTTTTACTTTTTTCTTTGTTTTTTCTTCGGTTGAGTCGGCGGTCTTTTTAGCAGCGGATCCACTGGTCGGTAAATCACGGATATGACCAACGCTGGACTTAACAACGTAGTCATTTCCTAAATATTTATTAATCGTTTTGGCTTTTGCCGGGGACTCAACTATTACGAGAGCTTTGCCCATAATTACCTTTACCTGAATGATTCTTCATCATCTGAAGAAGATTTTGTCTAGTTATGCCGCGGCACAATATCACGTCTTTTTTTATATTGCGGCAGTGAGTCAGAACGTCAACTGATTTCTTTAAAAGAAGGAGCGAACTGACTTCCAGAGGTTCAAAACACTGATTCTGCGAGGGATTAACCAGACAGGGCTCAGCAGAATGCGCCCATTTTTAAGTCAAATAATGACCAAGCGTAAACAAAACATTCCACCTGAAGCCACAAAATCCCACACTCTACCTGATAAAAATCGTCACGCAAACTAATTAACACGGAAAGGCCCTTTTCGCCAATACGCGCCCGTTTTTTATAAAGGCGCTCAAATTATAACCAGAGCGATTAAGCAGATTACCCCCAGCAGATTTGCGGTTTTATCAGCGTCAGGATTACAATAACGTCAGCAATTATAGTGGGGAGTAAATATCATGCACGAAAATACATCGGCAATTAGTCGCGAAGCTTTACTGGTCGAAGCGAATAAGGTTATCCGTGAGCACGAAGATTACATGCATGGAATGCTGGCGACAGAGGTTGAGCAGAAAGGCAATGTGCTGGTTTTCCGCGGGGAGTTTTTCATGGATGAAGACGGTTTACCGACCAGAAAAACCACTGCGGTATTTAATATGTTTAAACACCTGGCTCATCTTTTTTCAGAAAAATACCATCTCGAAGATTGAGATAAAACAATCGCTAATAAAGGTATACACAACCGGTAAACGGCGGGGCTTAATCCGCAGGATTAAAAAGGGACATTCGTCCCTTTTTATTTTATGCCTTGCGAAAAAAATAGATTACAGCAGCGGTTTCTGACTGCGTTGTAACCAGCGCAGGAACAGGCGATCAGCACTCTCTGCCGCGCTGCCGGTGAAACGGTCCATCATGCGTTTACGACGGCTGTAACGCACCGCAATCACTTCATGATTTTTCATTTCTGCAATCAGTAAATCATCACTGGTACCAATAGCATCAATCAGGCCATTTTCACGCGCCTGGGTACCAAACCAGTGCTCACCGGTGGCTACCGCATCAATGTCCAGCGACGGCCGGTTCTGATGAACAAACTCTTTAAACAGCACATGCGTTTCATTCAGATCTTCACGGAACTTTTCACGACCTTCTTCGGTATTTTCACCCAGCAACGTCAGGGTACGTTTAAACTCGCCCGCCGTGTGCAACTCAATATCAATGTCATTTCGTTTGAGCAAACGGTTAAAGTTTGGGATCTGCGCCACCACGCCGATCGAACCGATGATGGCAAACGGCGCGGCGACAATCCTGTCCGCCACACAGGCCATCATGTAACCGCCACTGGCTGCGACTTTATCTACCGCAACCGTCAGACGAATACCACTCTGACGCAGACGCACAAGTTGTGATGCCGCCAGGCCGTAACCGTGCACCACACCGCCCGGGCTTTCGAGGCGCAACAACACTTCGTCTTCCGGGGTTGCAACGGCCAGCACCGCCGAGATTTCTTCCCGCAGTGAGGTGACTTCGTGGGCATCCATACTGCCTTTGAAATCGAGTACATACAGGCAAGGTTTGCTTTTCGAACTGCCGGTTTTGGCTTGCAGTTTTTTCTGTTTTGCTTCCGCTTTATCCTTTTTCTTCAGTTCCTTGCTGCGAATTTTAAGTTCGGCAGGGTTCATGCGCGCACTGCGCATTTCACGTTGCATTTCGCGATACTGTTCACCTAAATCGACCAGGTGTAACTCACCTTTGCCGTGAGATTTACGCTGACGGAGGCCGACAAACAACACGACCAGCGCGCCGATGGCGATCACAACGGTCACAACTTTGGCCAAAAATAGCCCATAAAGAGAAAGTAAATCCACACATACCGCCTTTTCAACGTGGTAATAAAACCGTGGTAAGAAAGATGTTAAACATTCTAAACAATCGCCGCACTGACGTCTTGTTCGAAGATGACATCATGACTCAGACGTAAAACAGAGTGCGTCTGTGTTCCAATTTTGTTACAAAAGAGCTGCCCGCTTTTCGGTTAATCATTGAAACTCATGCCCATTTGAGGCATATAAGCGGTGATTGCACCCGAAAAAGCTAAAATTTTCACCAAAATGCCGGACTCTGGTTGAGCGCAATATCTCCCGTTTCCGCCATTTTTGATATGAAGAGCGCCTGATGTGATGACGTCATTTACCGCCACATCGCCGCCCCCCTTAAGAGGACTGACCGTGCATTATCATCCTAAATCCGATTTGCTCAATAACCGTATCATTCTGGTCACTGGCGCCGGCGACGGCATCGGCCGTGAAGCCGCACTGACGTATGCCCGTTTCGGCGCGCAGGTGATTTTACTGGGCCGTACTGAGAGTAAACTGGCCAGTGTGCAGCAGGAAATTGCCGCACGTAATCTGCGACCGGCTTTCATTTATGCACTGGATTTACAGACCGCCAGTCAGCAGGACTGCCAGCGCGTCGCAGATCAAATCGCTGCATGGGTGCCGCATCTGGACGGCGTTTTGCACAACGCCGGATTGCTGACTGACATCACGCCAATGGCTGAGATTAAGTTGCAGGACTGGATGAACGTCATGCAGGTCAATGTGAACGCCACGTTTATGCTGACCCAGTCGTTACTGCCGCTGATGCTGAAATCTGCCAGTTCTTCGCTGGTGTTCACCACGTCCAGCGTCGGACGCGAAGGCCGCAGCGGCTGGGGTGCTTACGCCGTGTCAAAATTCGCCACCGAAGGTATGATGCAGGTGCTGGCCGAAGAACATAAGCATACCGGCCTGCGCGTCAACTGCATCAATCCTGGCGGCACACGCACCAGCATGCGCGCCTCCGCGTTCCCCGATGAAAACAAAGATAAACTCAAGACACCGGCTGATATTATGCCGCTGTATCTGTATCTGATGGGCGATGACAGCCGCCGTAAAACAGGTATCAGTTTTGATGCCCAGCCAGGGCGCAAAGCCGGTCCGGCAGAATAAATAATCACGGAGTCTCTGATGACTGAAGATCGCCATAAACAGCGCCAGCAAAAGCTGAAAGAACAGGTTGATGCGCGCATTGACGCCGCCAAAGAACAGCGCGGAATACTGATTGTATTTACCGGTAACGGTAAGGGCAAAACCACGGCGGCATTTGGCACGGTGACCCGCGCTGTCGGCCATGGCATGCGCGCGGCAGTGATCCAGTTTATTAAAGGTGAATGGCCTAACGGCGAGAAAAATCTGCTCGAGCCTCATGGCGTGGAATTTCAGGTGATGGCGACCGGTTTTACCTGGGAAACGCAGAATAAAGAAACGGATACCGAAGCCTGCCAGGCTGTCTGGCAGCACGGTAAACGGATGCTGGCTGATGCATCATTAGATCTCGTGGTGCTTGATGAACTGACGTATATGGTCAGTTTTGGCTATCTGGATTTGCAGGACGTGGTGGATGCGCTGAAAGCCCGTCCCGCGCACCAGACCGTGATTATCACCGGGCGCGGCTGCCATCGTGATCTGCTGGAAATGGCCGATACCGTCAGCGAACTCCGTCCGGTGAAACATGCGTTTGACGCCGGAATTATGGCGCAGCAGGGCATTGACTGGTAACGCCCTGCTTTTACTTTTAAAGCGCTATCTGACACTCCGCCAGCGTCGCCATTTCGTTATGGACAGCACAGGCAGCATCAATCAGCGGTAACGCCAGCGCCGCGCCGCTGCCCTCGCCCAGTCGTAAATTCAGATCGAAATACGGTTGCAGGCCCAGCGCTTCAAGCGCCAGCGTTGCGCCCTGCTCTGCTGAAATATGCGAAGGGATAAGATAGGGTTTCAGCGCAGGTGCTAACTGACACGCTGCCAGCGCCGACGCGTAAGAAAGGAAGCCATCCAGCACCAGCGGAATACCCGCCGCCGCCGCGCCAATCATCGCACCCGCCATGGCTACCAGTTCGAATCCCCCGACTTTTGCCATCACATCCAGTGCATCTGACGGATCCGGCTGATTTACCGCAATGGCTTTTTCGACCACGCTGATTTTATGCGCCAGTCTGTCCGGCGGAAGATTCGCACCCAGCCCGACGGTTTGCGCTGGCGCAGCGCCGGTCAGCACCGCCACCATCGCCGCCGCTGGCGTGGTGTTTGCCATCCCGAGCTCACCGACAGCCAGCAGGGATAAACCGTTTTCAGCTTTCGCGATCACCCGTTCCGCACACCAGATCAGTAAAGATTCCGCCTGTTCGCGCGTCATCGCCGGGCCGGTGGCAATATTGCCGGTTCCCTGCGCAACTTTGTGATTCAGCGTACCGGGAATATCCGGCCCAATGATTCCGCAGTCAATCAGCGTCACCTGCGCCCCGGCTACCCGAGCCAGCACAGAAACCCCGGCTTTGCCCTGCACGATGTTCACCGCCTGAATCGCCGTTACCTCCTGCGGGGAGGGTGTGACGCCTTCCTGCCACACGCCATGATCGGCCGCGATCACCAGCACTTCTTTGCTCGGAAAATGCAAAGGCTGATCACCCCGGATGGATGACAGCTGAATCGCCAGTTGTTCCAGGCGGCCAAGACTGCCTAAAGGTTTTACCAGACTGTCGAGCCGCGCAGCAGCCGTTTGTGCGGCCTGTGCATCGGGTTCAGCAATCTGACGGATAATATTGGCCAGAGAAGCCATCGGGTTGTCCTTACCAGTTTAAAAGTTAAATACCGCTGTCATTAAAACGCTGAATGACACAAGCGCCGGGGCTGAGATCAATTTCACACAGGCAGCCTTGCTTAAATGGAAAACGCCACATGTCAGCCGGTGCCAGTTTCAGCATCATCGCCAGCAGCAGGCTGAGTGAACCCTGATGCGCGACTATTGCCAGCCTGCTTTCCTGCGGACGCAAATGCAACTGCTGCAACGCCTGCCGGATACGCTGAGTGAAATCTGTAAATGACTCACCTTGCGGTACGTCGGCCTTTTGCCAGTCCTGACACCAGGCCTGATAGCCTTCTGCCTGCGAGGCTTCGAGTTCTTTGTGATGACGCATTTCCCACTCGCCAAACCCCATTTCCTGCAACAGCGGCTGAGTTTCCATTGCCAGTTCGCGCCCGTAAGCAATAATGCCCGCCGTATCGCGGCTGCGGCGCATATCCGTGTGAATCAGTGCATCAAGCGAAGTAGAAGCCAGCTGACGCGCCACATGCTGCGCCTGTCGCTCACCCTCGGCGGTCAGCGCAATGTCGCTGCTGCCGCAAAAAACGCCGTTAACGTTAGCCTGAGTTTGTCCGTGCCGTATCAGATACAGTTTCATAATTTTGTCCCTTGTCTCAGTGCCATAACAGGAAAAACAGAAAGACCAGTTCACTCAATTCACATGCCGCGCCCAGCGTATCGCCGGTCTGGCCGCCAATGCGCGTGGCGACAAAACGCCGGAAACCGAGAACAAACAGCAACGTCACCAGTAATGCAAACAGGGAGAATAACCCGCCGATGAGCAGCACCAGCGTTGCCATCAACAGTAATGTGATACCAAAGCGCCCTTCGCTGATCTTACCAATAAACAAATTGCCCATTCCTGACTCGCGGGCATAAGCCTGACGGTACATCATCACCGCCATCATGCTCCGCCCGACAACCGGCGTGACGATAAGAAACACCAGCACCGGCAATCCGTCGGCGTTCATCTGATAAACCAGTGCGGTTCGCAACAGAACAGCCACAATCAGCGCCAGCGCGCCGTTGGTGCCGATCCGGCTGTCGCGCATAATCTCGAGAATACGCTCCCGGCTGCGCACCGAAAATAAACCGTCGCAACTGTCGGCCAGCCCGTCGAGATGTAAACCGCCGGTCAGCATAATATGTGCAATGACAACCGCAATCGCCGCCGGAAGCACACCGATATGCGGCATTAAAATCTGCCACACCAGCGCGGACAGTAAACCGATAACCAGCCCGACCAGCGGAAAACAGACAATGCCGCGTGCATACTCTTTCAGTTCAATGCCATCGCACCAGCGATCCCTGACCGGGATGCGGGTGAGAAACTGCAATGTCGCGAGAAACAGCCGCCATAAAGCCATAATAAACACCCTGTTCTGAGTCGTTTTATTCCGATGTTTTCACCGGTACCGGAATGCCGGATACGATCAGGTAGACATCATCCGCCGCGGCAGCCAGTTGCTGATTCACCCGCCCCGCAATATCACGAAAACGCCGCGCCAGCAGGTTATCCGGCACAATGCCCATCCCCACTTCATTAGTGACAATAATCACTTCAGATTCAGGATGTTGCGCAGCTTCCATCAGTTTCGTGGTTTGCGCAAAAATATGCTGTTCTATTGCGTCAAAATCCATGTGTTCCGGCGGTGTTTCACCGGCCAGATCAAACAGAAGATTGGTAATCAACGTCGTGATGCACTCGATAATAATGGTCGGAAACTGCGCCTGATGCGCGAGTACGACATCCCCCAGATCACGATAGCTTTCAAACGTATGCCAGTGAGCCGGACGTTGTTGCTGGTGATAACGGATGCGATCCGCCATTTCGGCATCAGTAACGACCGAGGTGGCGATATACAGCACTTCGCCGCCACGTTTCTCTGCTATCTGCTCAGCAAAATGGCTTTTACCACTGCGGGCACCTCCGGTGATTAGCATCATAATCAGCTCCTTGCGTTGTATTACTGAAGAGTATTCATGAACAGGGTGGATGCAGAATAATGTTATGCCCTGAATTTTGAGCAAAAAAAAACCGCAGTCACTGACTGCGGTTTATGAGCATAGACGCAAGTGCCTCGCTTGTCAGCGATTAACCCCGTTTTGCCGGGCCGGTAGTGCGGCGCGTCGGTGCAACCTGAGTATGGCGCTTCACAGCACGACGGATCTGGTTGGCTTTTACGCGACGACGATCACGCTCAACCGGCAGTTTGCTGACAGTTTCTTCCGTCATGTCGACCAGTGTGCGCAGATAGTTGATGTCTGGCAGATCCAGCTCTTTATAGCCACCGCGAGGCAGGCCTTTAGGCAGATTCAGATCACCGTAACGCACGCGGATCAGACGGCTTACCTGTACGCCAACAGCTTCCCACAGACGACGAACTTCGCGGTTACGTCCTTCTGTCAGGGTCACGTTGTACCACTGGTTCAAACCTTCACCGCCCTGGAATTTGATCGAGCGGAACGCCGCGGGACCGTCTTCCAGCTGCACGCCACGGCTCAGTTGTTTGATTTTTTCATCATCAACCTGACCGAAAACACGTACGGCATATTCACGCTCAACTTCACGACTCGGGTGCATCAGGCGATTAGCCAGTTCACCGTCGGTGGTGAATAACAGCAGGCCTGACGTGTTAACGTCCAGACGACCTACGGCGATCCAGCGGGAACCGCGCATTTTTGGCAGACGGTCAAAGACGGTCGGACGGCCTTCCGGATCATTGCGTGTACACAACTCGCCTTCAGGCTTGTAGTACGCCAGTACGCGGCAAACGGTGTCCTGAGATTCCATCACTGACAGAACGTGTCCATCAAGACGAATTTTGGTACCGCCGGTGACTTCCACGCGGTCGCCCAGCGTAGAAATTTTACCGTCAACGCTGACGCGGCCAGCCTGGATCATCGCTTCAACTTCACGACGTGAACCATGACCTGCGCGGGCGAGGACTTTTTGCAGTTTTTCGCTTTGACCTTCGGTGCTGTCCAGTGCGTTCTTCGGCTTCTGGTATTTCACTTCTTCTTCGTCACCGTTTTCATCAAACAGTGCTTCAGCTTTAGGTTTGGTTCCGCGAGGTTTCAACGTACGTGGTTTTTCACCGCGTGCATGTTCCGGACGACCCGGTTTGCCGCTGCGTGCTTTTTCTATACGTGAATTGTCGATACGGGATTCAGAACGCGAATCGCTGCGGCCTGCGTCAGAACGTGGTTTGTCTGAACGTGGCTTGTCGCTGCGCGGTTTGTCGCTGCGTGGTTTGTCAGTACGTGGCTTTTCGCCGCGCTTTTCAGCCCGCGACGGTTCCGGACGGCTTTTTGCTGCGCCGGAATTCCTGCCACTTTTTGGCTTGTCACCAGATGGACGTGATGCTTTGGATTTGTCGCTGGTGTGCTTCTGGGAATTATACTTCTCGCTCATTGAGCAGCCTCATTTGTCGCCTTCACAGGCGTCGGGGGGAGCCGGCAGCATGACCTGATTTGTCATCTGCCCGCAAAAATTCAGTTATTGCGTATCATTACAATGACTTAGAAAAAAGTCAGCCTGCCATTATACACATTTATATGCAATTTGTATCCTGCAAAAAACGTTGCAGTCCGGTTATTTTTCAAACAAGCCTCAGAGGAACGGTGTCGGATCGCCCGCGCCTTCACGCACCACTTCGGGCGCAGCCTCTGTCAGATCAACCACCGTGGTAGGCTGCTGACCAATAGACCCGCCGTCAATCACCAGATCCACCACCTTGCCCAAATGATCTTTGATATCTTCCGGATCGGATTCTGCAAAGTCATTGCCCGGCAGCATCAGCGTGGTCGACATCAGCGGCTCGCCCAACGCCTCCAGCAAGGCAATCGCAATCGGATTGGACGGCACGCGCAGGCCGATCGTTTTACGTTTCTCGCTCATCAGACGGCGCGGCACTTCTTTGGTCGCTTTCAGGATGAACGTGTAATTGCCCGGCGTGTTGTTTTTCATCAGGCGGAAAGCCGCGTTATCCACATAGGCGTAAGTCGACAGCTCAGACAAATCACGGCACACCAGGGTGAAGTTATGGTTGCTGTCCAGCTGACGAATCCGGCAAATACGCTCCATGGCGTTTTTCTCTTCCAGACGGCAACCCAGTGCATAACCGGAATCTGTCGGATACACGATAACCTGGCCTTTGCGCAGCAATTCTACGGCCTGATTAATCAGGCGGGGCTGCGGGTTTTCCGGATGAATATAAAAATATTGACTCATTTTTCCCTCTTAATTCTTCTTCTGCGGTCGGGCTTCAGACCGGTTCAATTTCAGGCTGTTTCCCGGCGACCGGCCAGTGTTGCCATACCGGTTCTACGCCTGCGGGAAGCCAAAGTTTGCGCCCCAGCTCAATCCACGAACAAGGCTGATGGAAATCAGATCCCTGTGAGGCGAGCAACTGATAATCACGGGCGTAAGCCGCCAGTTGTGCACGCTCATTGGGTGCCTGCTGACATTGCGCGACTTCCATCGCGTCGCCACCCTGTTCAGCAAAGAACGCCAGTAAGCGTTTCAGCCATTTTGTGGACAGTTCATAACGTCCCGGATGGGCGACAACCGCCTGTCCGCCAGACTGATGAATTGCATCAATCGCTTGTTCTATTGTACACCACTGTGGCGGAACGTAGCCGGTCTTGCCCTTGGCGAGGTATTTTTTGAATACCTGCGCAATGTTGTCAGCCGCGCCGAATTCCACCAGATAACGGGCAAAATGTGCACGGGTGACGGCTCCGCCATCGGCCAGACGTAACGCACCTTCCCACGCGCCTTCGATGCGCGCTTTCGCCAGACGACGGCCCATTTCCTGCGCACGCTGCTGACGCAAATCGGCCTGCACTTTCAGTAATTCCACCATCGCCGGATGCCCCGGGTCGATACCCAGCCCGACAATATGGATCTCATGATTTTCCCACAGCGTAGAAATCTCGACACCGTTTACCAGTTGCAGTGGCAGCTGATTGTCAGCAATCGCCCGCGCTGCCCGCGCCAGCCCTTCCGTGCTGTCGTGATCGGTGATCGCCAGTACGCCGACACGCATTTCTACTGCACGCGCCACCAGCGCTTCCGGTGTTAAATAGCCGTCAGATGCCGTGGTATGGCTGTGGAGATCGTAAAGGGTAAATGCGTTGCGGGTTATCTGGTCGTCTGCTGAAGGCGAAGTGTTTGTTGGTAAAGTCATCGTCACGTGGGGAATTAACCTGTTTCTGAATGCAGCACATATCATAACGCGTTAGTGCGTTGCACGTTAGGGATGATTTCACCCGGCCGTTACGCACTGTTACAGTGCTATAACAACACTGTTTGCACAACGTCGCCGCACCAAAGGGGGAAATTGCGCTAAAAGAGGGTTGACTTTACATCTCTGAACTAGTTTACTAGTACGCAAGTTCACGGAATAGCTCAGCAATGAACACCGTGACAAACCGATTCAGAAAGCTTACGTTTTAAAAACGATAGCTTCATAAACAAACAAGAGTGTCTGATGATGAAAACTTACATGATGGCGGTTCTCAGCTGGTGGCGTACTTCCCCTTGTCGGGCGGAGTAATCACGCATAGCTGTCATCAGACGCTGCAAGATTTCCGAAGCCCGCATAATGCGGGCTTTTTTGTGGCCGTCTAATTTGAAATCCGTTTAATACAAACGTTGAGAAAATTTCAGGAAGCAAAATGACTATTCAGAAACCACGTTTAGAATTGCTGACCGCAGAAGGATGTTACCGCGGCGACCCGACGGCCATTTTCCATCAGTTGTGCGGCGCCCGTCCGGCGACCCTGCTGCTGGAGTCCTCCGAAGTGACCAGCAAAGAAAACCTGAAGAGCCTGTTGATTGTCGACAGCGCCCTGCGCATCACGGCGCTGGGTTCCCGGGTTTCGATTCAGGCACTCACGCCAAACGGCGCGTCATTACTCTCACTGATTGACACCGCGTTACCGGCTGAAATGCGTAACGACGTGCGTCCGAATGGCCGCGAGCTGAGTTTCCCGTCCATCGACCAGATGCAGGATGAAGACGCCCGCCTGCGTTCGCGCTCCGTGTTTGATGCGTTACGCAGCATCCTGACCTCAGTTGAAGCGCCTGCCGATGAGCGCGAAGCGATGTTCCTCGGCGGTCTGTTTGCCTACGATCTGGTCGCCGGTTTTGAAGATTTACCGGCATTAGAGTCTGACCAACGTTGCCCGGATTTCTGCTTCTATCTGGCAGAAACTCTGCTGGTACTCGACCATCAGAACCGTTCATGTCGTTTGCAGGCCAGCCTGTTTACGCCGTCGCCGGAAGAGAAACAGCGTCTGCAAGCCCGCCTTGAACAACTGCAGCACCAGTTACAGCTACCGCCGCACGCCATTCCGCACCAGAGCGTGCCGGAAATGCAACTGAGCGTAAATCAGAGCGATGAAGAGTTTGGTGCCGTGGTAGAGAAGATGAAAGTGGCGATCCGCGCCGGTGAAATTTTCCAGGTGGTGCCTTCACGTCGTTTCTCACTGCCGTGCCCTGCTCCGCTGGCCGCTTATGAAACGCTGAAAAACAACAACCCGAGCCCGTATATGTTCTTCATGCAGGATAACGATTTCACGTTGTTCGGCGCGTCGCCGGAAAGTGCGCTGAAATACGACGCGACAAATCGTCAGATTGAAATCTATCCGATTGCCGGTACACGCCCTCGTGGTCGCCGCGCTGACGGTTCACTGGATTTGGATCTCGACAGCCGCATCGAACTGGAAATGCGGACTGACCATAAAGAGCTGGCCGAACATCTGATGCTGGTGGATTTGGCGCGTAACGATCTGGCACGGATCTGCGAACCGGGCAGCCGTTACGTCGCCGACCTGACCAAAGTTGACCGCTATTCCTTCGTGATGCATCTGGTGTCCCGCGTGGTTGGCACGCTGCGTCATGACCTCGACGTACTGCACGCTTATCAGGCCGTGATGAACATGGGCACACTGACCGGCGCACCGAAAGTGCGCGCCATGCAGCTGATTTCTGCCTCCGAGCAAACCCGTCGCGGAAGCTACGGCGGCGCAGTGGGTTACTTCACCGCTCACGGTGATTTAGATACCTGCATCGTGATCCGCTCCGCCTATGTCGAAGACGGCATCGCCACCGTACAGGCTGGGGGCGGTGTGGTGCTCGATTCCGTTCCGCAAGCCGAAGCCGACGAAACCCGTAATAAAGCCCGTGCAGTGCTGCGTGCCATCGCCACCGCCCATAATGCGAAAGAGGTATTTTAAGATGGCCGATATCTTACTCATCGATAACGTCGATTCCTTTACATACAACCTCGTCGATCAGTTGCGCTCGAGCGGACATAACGTGGTGATTTATCGCAATCAGATCCCGGCTGACGTGATTATCGAAAAACTCAGCCAACTGGAAAAACCGGTGCTGGTGCTTTCTCCGGGACCGGGTACGCCGTCCGAAGCCGGTTGCATGCCTGAGCTGCTCAAACGTCTGCGCGGTCAGTTGCCGATTATCGGTATCTGTCTCGGTCATCAGGCAATTGTGGAAACCTACGGCGGTTTCGTCGGCCAGGCCGGTGAAATCCTGCACGGCAAAGCCTCTTCTATTACGCATGACAACGAAGCGATGTTCGCCGGTATGAACAATCCACTGCCGGTGGCGCGTTATCACTCGCTGGTCGGCAGCCAGATCCCTGAGGGACTGACCGTCAACGCCCGCTACGGCGATATGGTGATGGCAGTACGTCACGAAGAAGATCGCGTCTGCGGTTTCCAGTTCCATCCGGAATCCATTTTAACTTCACAGGGCGCCCGTCTGCTTGAGCAGACACTGGCCTGGGCTTTGGCGTAAGGAGAACTGTCATGCAAACGCAAACTATTCCCGGCATTCTCGACAATCTGTTCCGCGCTCAGACAATGACGCAGGAAGAAAGCCAGCAGCTATTTACCGCCATCGTGAATGGCGAACTGGAACCGGCGCAACTGGCCGGTGCATTAATCAGCATGAAAGTGCGCGGTGAGCAACCGGCTGAAATCGCCGGCGCCGCCAAAGCATTGCTGGCACACGCCGAGCCGTTCCCGCGTCCTGACTATCCGTTTGCGGACATTGTCGGCACCGGCGGCGACGGCACCAACAGCATCAATATTTCCACCGCCAGCGCCTTTGTAGCGGCAGCGTGTGGGGCACGGGTGGCAAAACACGGCAACCGCAGCGTGTCCAGCCGTTCGGGCTCATCGGATTTACTGGCTGCTTTTGGCATCCGTCTGGATATGCCTGCGGAAGAATCCCGGGCCGCGCTGGATGATCTGGGTGTGTGTTTCCTGTTCGCGCCGCAATACCACACCGGTTTCCGCCATGCGATGCCGGTGCGTAAATCGCTGAAAACCCGCACGCTGTTTAACGTGCTCGGGCCGCTGATCAACCCGGCACGTCCTCCGCTGGCACTGATTGGCGTGTACAGCCCCGAACTGGTGCAGCCGATTGCAGAAACATTGCGGGCACTGGGTTATGAGCGTGCTGCGGTGGTTCACGGCGGCGGCATGGATGAAGTGGCGATCCACGCGGCAACGCAGGTTGCGGAGCTGAAAGACGGTCAAATAACCACTTACGAACTGACGCCACAGGACTTCGGTATGGATAATTATCCGCTAGAATCCCTGCTGGGTGGCGAGCCGGAAGAAAACCGTGACATTCTGGCACGCTTATTACAAGGTAAAGGAGATCCGGCCCATGAAGCCGCTGTGGCCGTTAATGTGGCGATGTTACTGCGTCTGTTCGGTCAGGAAGATTTAAAGCAAAATGCACAACAGGCTTTGGCCGTCATGCGCAGCGGTGAACCCTACCAGCGCGTGGTGGCATTGGCAGCAAGAGGATAAGTGATGCAGCAGGAAACCGTGCTCCACAAAATTGTTCGCGATAAAGAAATTTGGGTCGCGGCACGTAAAGATCAGCAACCGCTGGCCAGCTTTCAGAACGACATAACTCAGAGCCAGCGCAGTTTCTACCATGCCCTGCAAGGGGCAAGAACCGCCTTTATTCTGGAGTGCAAACAAGCG
This sequence comes from Rahnella sp. P4_A8, assembly GCF_056402435.1. Classification (NCBI taxonomy): domain Bacteria; kingdom Pseudomonadati; phylum Pseudomonadota; class Gammaproteobacteria; order Enterobacterales; family Yersiniaceae; genus Rahnella; species Rahnella sp. P4_A8. The sequence goes on from NZ_JBFUHK010000018.1 coordinate 66,414, forward strand.
TCTCCGTCGAAAGGCAAGATCCGCGATAACTTTGATCCGGTAGAAATCGCCAGCGTTTATAAAGACCATGCTTCCGCCATCTCCGTATTAACGGACGAAAAATACTTCCAGGGCAGTTTTGATTTTCTGCCGCTGGTGAGCAAAACCGTCACGCAGCCTGTGCTGTGCAAAGATTTTATTATCGACCCGTATCAGATCCATCTGGCCCGTTTCTATCAGGCTGATGCGATTTTGCTGATGCTGTCAGTGCTCGATGACGATCAGTACGTTCAGCTCGCCGCGGTTGCTCACAGCCTTAACATGGGCGTGCTGACGGAGGCCAGTAATGAAGAAGAACTGGATCGCGCCGTTAAACTGAAAGCCAAAGTCGTCGGTATCAATAACCGCGATTTGCGCGATTTGTCTATCGACCTGAACCGCACCCGTGAGCTGGCACCGCGCGTACCGCATGGCGTCACGGTCATCAGTGAATCAGGTATTAATACTTACGGACAAATCCGTGAACTGAGCCGCTTCGCCAATGGCTTCCTGATCGGCAGTGCGCTGATGTCGGAACAAGACCTGAGCAGTGCCGTTCGTCGCGTGCTGCTCGGTGAAAACAAGGTCTGTGGCCTGACCCGCGCTCAGGATGCCAAAGCCGCGCACGAAGCTGGTGCTATTTATGGCGGGCTGATTTTTGTTGAAGCCTCACCGCGTTTCGTGACACAGACGCAGGCGAAAGAAGTGCAGAACGGCGCACCGCTGAAGTATGTCGGCGTGTTCCGCGATGAAGAAATCACCACAGTGGCCCAGACGGCTCAGACATTAAACCTGGCCGCCGTGCAGCTTCATGGCGACGAAGATCAGGTTTATATCGATGCCCTGCGCACAGCCTTGCCGCAAACGGTTCAGATCTGGAAAGCGCTGAGCGTCAAAGAAACATTGCCAGCGCGCGACCTGAATCACGTGGATCGTTACGTCCTGGACAACGGCAAAGGGGGCACGGGTCACCGGTTCGACTGGAGCAAACTGGCCGGTCAGGATTTGAGCAACACCTTACTCGCCGGTGGACTGAGCGCAGATAACTGCGTCGAAGCCGCACAACTCGGTTGCGCAGGCCTGGATTTCAACTCAGGTGTTGAAAGCGAGCCGGGCATCAAGGATGCCGGGAAAATTAATGCCGTATTCCAGACATTGCGGGCGTATTAAGCCGCACGCAATGACGCAAAAATTGACAGACAGGACGCGATAACATGACTTTACTTAATCCCTACTTTGGCGAATTTGGCGGCCAGTATGTCCCGCAAATTCTGATGCCTGCGCTGGCTCAGCTGGAAGAAGCTTTTGTCAGCGCACAGCGCGACCCTGAGTTTCAGGCCGAATTCATTGATTTACTGAAAAACTACGCAGGCCGCCCGACCGCCCTGACGTTGTGTAAAAACCTGACCGCAGGCACCAAAACCAAGCTGTACCTTAAGCGTGAAGATTTGCTGCACGGCGGCGCGCACAAAACTAACCAGGTGTTGGGTCAGGCATTACTGGCCAAACGCATGGGCAAAACTGAAATCATCGCCGAAACCGGCGCGGGTCAGCACGGCGTGGCATCGGCACTGGCCTGTGCGCTGCTCGGCCTGAAATGCCGCATTTATATGGGCGCAAAAGACATTGAGCGTCAGTCGCCAAACGTGTTCCGTATGCGTCTGATGGGGGCTGAAGTGATTCCGGTACATAGCGGTTCTTCCACGCTGAAAGATGCCTGTAATGAGGCGCTGCGTGACTGGTCCGGCAGCTATGAAAAAGCCCACTACATGCTGGGCACGGCAGCAGGCCCGCATCCGTATCCGACCATCGTGCGTGAATTCCAGCGTATGATCGGCGAAGAAACCAAAGCGCAGATGCAGGAACGCGAAGGCTGCCTGCCGGATGCGGTGATTGCCTGCGTCGGCGGCGGCTCCAATGCGATCGGTATGTTTGCGGATTTCATCGACGACACCAGCGTGAAGCTGATTGGCGTTGAACCGGGTGGTCTGGGCATTGAAACCGGACAACACGGCGCGCCGCTCAAACACGGTCACGTCGGCATTTACTTCGGCATGAAAGCACCGATGATGCAGACGTCTGAGGGTCAGATTGAAGAATCCTACTCGATTTCAGCCGGTCTGGATTTCCCGTCCGTCGGCCCGCAACACGCTTTTCTCAACAGCATTGGCCGTGCAGAATATGTGTCGATTACCGATGATGAAGCGCTGGATGCCTTTAAAGAATTGTCCCGCCATGAAGGGATTATTCCTGCACTGGAATCCTCTCATGCGCTGGCTTACGCGCTGAAACTGATCAAGGAAACACCAGAGAAAGAACAAATCCTGGTCGTGAATTTGTCAGGTCGCGGCGACAAAGACATTTTCACCGTACACGACATCCTGACTGCCCGGGGAGAGATTTAATGGAACGTTATCAGCAATTATTCAAGCGTCTGGAAAGCAAAAAAGAAGGCGCATTTGTTCCTTTCGTCACGCTGGGCGATCCGGGCGTTGAGCTGTCACTGTCAATCATCGATACGCTGATCGAAGCCGGTGCCGACGCACTGGAACTGGGTGTACCGTTCTCCGATCCTCTGGCCGATGGCCCGACCATTCAGAATGCAAATCTGCGTGCTTTTGCTGCGGGTGTGACGCCAACGCAATGCTTCAACATGCTGGCCCGTATTCGCGAAAAGCATCCGGATATTCCGATTGGCCTGCTGATGTATGCCAACCTGGTGTTCCACAATGGTATTGAAACCTTCTATCAGCGTTGCGCTGAAGTGGGCGTCGATTCGGTGCTGGTTGCCGATGTGCCGTTTGAAGAATCTGCGCCATTCCGTGCGGCCGCGTTACGCCACGGCATCGCTCCTATCTTCATCTGTCCGCCAAATGCCTCTGACGATTTGCTGCGTGAGATTTCGTCTCATGGCCGCGGATACACTTACTTGCTGTCACGTGCAGGCGTGACAGGCACTGAAAAACGCGCGCTGACGCCGCTGAATCACTTGGTTGATAAGTTACGTGAATACAATGCCGCGCCACCCTTGCAGGGCTTTGGTATTTCCGAACCGTCACAGGTGAAAGAAACGCTGGCCGCAGGCGCAGCCGGTGCTATTTCCGGTTCAGCGACGGTGCGTATCATCGAAAACAATCAGCATCAGCCTTCTGAAATGCTGGCTCAGCTTTCCCGCTTTGTCAGTGAAATGAAGGCCGCGACCCGCGCTTAACCCTCTCTCAGACAGAACCTCAGTCATACAGTGACTAAGGTTCTGTTTCTTTTAATTTCTTACTTTTTTTTACCCCGCTTAATTTGTATTACCCATTTCAATAATCCAAACTAAAATTACTCTGCAGATCAATGATACTGTATGAGAGAGATATCATCTGCTCAGCTAACATGTTGTTTCTTTTGGTTTTATAACAAATCATGGAGAGTTATTTTATGAAGCTATTCAAAACATTGTCCGCATTCTGCATGGCAGCGGTTGTGGTCCTGGCTGTTGCCGCTTGTGCGCCGACCAAAAAATCAGAAGGAACCGGTGGTTACATCGATGACACCGTCGTCACCACAAAAGTAAAATCTGCCCTGCTGGCAGATAAGAGCATTAAATCCACTGAGATCAGTGTCGAGACCTTTAAAGGCCGCGTACAGTTGAGTGGTTTTGTGACGTCAACAGCAGATGCAAACCGTGCAGTTGAAGTGACTCGCGGCGTAGCCGGTGTGCGTTCAATTGAGAATGATATGCGACTGAAATAATCAGGAATGTAGCAAACTGAAAATCTAAGAGGCGCCGAAGCGCCTCTTTTTTTGAACTGTCTTTCCGGAAATCAGAAACGATAGCCGGCGCCAAACATAAAGACCCATGGGTCGATCCGGGTGTTGATGTTTTGCTGCTCACCACCAGCTTTGAATTTGACTTCCGTATCAATATCCATCCACCAGACAGACATGTTAATTAACCAGTTATCGTCCAGGTTGTAATCCAGACCAGCCTGCGTTGCCACACCCCAGGAATCTTTGACGCTTAAATCAGACAGCCCGGCATCACGCCCGGTCTGGTTGAAATCCGCGTCATAAAATGTGGTGTAGTTGATACCTACTCCGAGGTACGGACGCAATTTGTCCTGACGGTCACCAAAGTAATACTGCGCCATCAGAGACGGCGGTAATTGTTTCACTTCTGCGATAGTCCCGGTACTTTGCAGACCGACTTTGTGCTGGAACGGTGTGGCTGCCAGCAACTCCATCCCGATATTGTCAGTGAACATGTAACCGAGGGTTAATCCCATCTGCGTGTTGTTATTGATATTAAATGAACCCAGACCCAGCACGTTGTCCGAGCCTTCTGTCGGACGAACTGTGGCTGTCCCTACGCGAAAAATCACATCCCCTGCCTGATGTGCGCTCGAGACTGCCGGAAATGCCGCTGCTGCCACTAATGCCCAATATGCTGCTTTCATTGTCCCTTCCCTTTGTGTGGATTAGTTATCAACCGCGCGAATGATACCTACTCTTTGGTATGGTTTGATCAATGCGGGATCACATCTTTAAAACAAAAAGTAAGAAAATGCATCTTCCGCAAAGCGATCTAAAGCTATAAACACAAAGGAATTGATCTGCATCAAAAATGACGAGATTTTGTTGTTTTGTTAACAGGCGATATTACAGTTGCTAAAAACAAGGGTGCTGCGTAATTTGCATACTCATAGTTAGTTTTGGTTTGGTGCCGTAAGG
>NZ_JBFUHK010000019.1:0-70908 GCF_056402435.1 Rahnella sp. P4_A8
CTGAAGGGAGATTATCTGCCTTATCAGCTGAGTTTTAGCGGTGCAGTGTCGGAGATATTACGGTTGTTAATCGGGCTGCCGTGGGCATCAGCGGGAGCCATCCCGGGTCATCTGAAGCATTTTTACAGCAACGCAGCGATGCTAAAACTGCCCTCGAGACGTGAGCGTGAATATGCGAGGGAAGTGAGAGAAAAAAGGTCGAAATATCCCTTAAAAAACAATGCCGGTCACCTTAAGTGACCGGCATTAGTCCCGGCGGTAATTTTTCGGATTTCTATTGTTCTTATCTGTACTGCGTTCATCTCTCATCCCTGTCAGTTTTTATTGTTAGCAAAAGATAATGTTACACCTCGCGGTGAAAAAATAAACTTCATATTCAACACATTGAGCGATGAATTCATGTAAGTTATTTCTGAACGCCATCAAAAAGGAGATAACAATGCCCGTCAGACTCGCCTGCCCCGATGAAGCGGAAATACTCTGGGAAATCAGAAATCAGGCTATCCGCCACGGATGTAAAAATACCTATGGCGCAGACATTGTGATGGCGTGGACGCCCGAACAGATGCCTGCCGGATATCGCAAAGCTATTGCGGAGAATCCTTTTTTTGTCGCACAGGTGCACGGGCTGGAGACACCGGCGGCAACAGGTTTTCTCGATCTGAAAAATGGCAGTGTTGAAGCGATTTTTACGTTGCCGGAATTCGAAGGCAAAGGTCTCGCCACGCAAATTCTTGCTGCCATAAAAGCGGAAGCCAAATCGCGGGGATTCACAGCACTTACGCTGGCTTCCACACCGAATGCTTTTGAATTTTATAAGAGGAACGGTTTCAGTCTGGTAAAAGAGAGTCTTTACCGCTCTGAGATGGCGAATGCTGATTTGCGTTGTATGGATATGAAATGCACGCTCTGAACATATTCAGGTAATAAAAAGCCCCGCAAAAGCGGGGCTCAGAAAGATATGCTGGCGTTAAAGAATTATCCGCGACGCGCTTTAACGGCGTTCGCGAGATTACGCAGCAGCACTTCGGTATCTTCCCAGCCGATGCAGGCATCGGTCACGCTCTGGCCGTAAACCAGTGGCTCGCCGCTGTCGAGGCTCTGATTCCCTTCGACCAGATGACTTTCGACCATCACGCCCATCACCGCCTGTTCGCCACCCGCAATCTGACCACAAACGTCTTCACACACTTCCATCTGCTTTTTGAATTGCTTACTGCTGTTGGCGTGGCTGAAATCGATCATAATACGGGCTGGCAGTCCGCCTTTTTTCAGGCCTTCTTTCACTTCCTGCACATCCTGAGCACTGTAGTTTGGCTTTTTGCCGCCGCGCAGAATGATATGGCAGTCGTTGTTCCCGCTGGTGTTCACGATAGCGGAGTGACCCCATTTGGTGACAGACAGGAAGCAATGCGGCGCGCCAGCCGCGTTGATGGCGTCGATCGCCACTTTAATGGTACCGTCGGTGCCGTTTTTGAAACCAACCGGGCAAGATAAGCCGGAGGACAACTCACGGTGTACCTGAGATTCCGTGGTACGTGCGCCGATGGCGCCCCAGCTCATTAAATCCGCCAGATATTGTGGCGTAATCATGTCCAGGAACTCGCCCGCCGCTGGCAGACCGCTGTCATTAATATCCAGTAACAGTTTGCGGGCAATGCGCAAACCGTCGTTAATCTGGTAGCTGTTATTCATGTGCGGATCATTAATGAGCCCTTTCCAGCCTACCGTAGTGCGCGGTTTTTCAAAATAAACACGCATCACCACTTCCAGCTCACCTTGCAGCTCTTCACGCATTTTCAGCAAACGGGCAGCGTATTCTTTCGCGGCTTTCGGATCGTTAATGGAGCACGGCCCGATGACGACAAGAAGGCGATCATCGTTTCCTTTCAGTATCTTATGAATGGCATTGCGAGCCTGAGAAACTGTTTTTGCCGCTTTGTCAGTGGCGGGAAATTTTTCGAGCAGGGCAACCGGAGGTAAAAGTTCTTTGATTTCTTTAATGCGTAAATCGTCGTTTTGATAATTCATAACTGTTCCATTCGGGTGTTCATAAGAGACAAAGCGAAACGCTGACCGCGTTCAATCTAGCCGTATTGAATGTCAGTGTAAACCTGCTTTTACACTTACGATTCGTCTCATTTTGATTTAGGACATAATTTATTTAGCTAGGCTTTTATCAGGCACATGAAAAACGACCATGGACCTTTAACGAAACAATGGAGATGAACATTATGAAAAAGCTCGCAATCATGTTACTGACCGCAACCATGGCGCTGACCACCGGCGCTGCTTATGCTGCCGGCGAATCCTCAGCCAGCGATAACAATGGCCAGGCAAATCAGTCCGGCTCGCCGGGTTCAATTCAGAAAATTGCGCCAAAAAGTGTGAGCAACGATCAGATCAACAATACCAGTAAACCTGTGAATGAAGTGAATACCAAAACGGATACCACTACGCATCACATGAGCAAAGACAAACAGCATAAGAAAACCATGTGCAAAGATGGCCGTTGTCCGAATCAGACCCCGGGCACAACACCGTCGAAAGAAACCGGTAACTAATCCCGTCACGGTTGTTCACACAGGAGGAACTTTGTTTCCTCCTTCTTCCTTAACTTCCCCTTCTTGCAACACGTTATGATTACGCTATTGTGATTGTCTCGGTTCATCATTTTTGTGAATATAATTATGTCTTCTTCCCTGTTACCACAGGACAAAAACAGTCGCCGTTTGTTGCTGGCTTTCCTCGTTACTGTGATTTTCATGGTGGCCGAAGTGATTGGCGGGCTGGTCTCCGGCTCTCTGGCGCTTCTGGCCGATGCAGGACACATGCTGACTGACGCCGCCGCGCTGCTTGTCGCATTGCTTGCCGTACGCTTTGCTAAACGTAAGCCGAATACCCGCCATACTTTTGGCTATTTGCGCCTGACGACCATGGCGGCCTTCGTCAATGCCGCTGCGCTGCTGGTGATTGTCGTTCTGATTGTCTGGGAAGCCATCGCGCGATTCTTTAATCCGCAGCCGGTGATGGGCACCACTATGCTGGTGATCGCCATCGCTGGCCTGTTTGCCAATATTCTGGCCTTCTGGCTGCTGCATCAGGGCCAGGAAAAAGCCAACATTAATGTGCGTGCCGCCGCGCTGCATGTTCTGGGTGATTTGCTGGGGTCAATTGGGGCGGTCGCTGCGGCGCTGATCATCATGTATACCGGCTGGACACCTGTGGACCCGATTTTATCAGTGCTGGTTTCCTGCCTGGTGTTAAACAATGCCTGGCGGTTGCTGCGGGAGAGTTTCCATGAGTTGCTGGAAGGCACACCGGAAGAGATCGATATCAATAAACTGCGCCGGGATTTATCCCTGAGTATCCCGGAGGTGCGCAACGTGCATCACGTTCACGTCTGGCAGATTGGTGAACAGCGTCTGATGACCGTGCACGTGCAGGTTGTTCCACCGCACGATCACGACGCGCTGCTTTACCGCATTCAGCACCATTTACTGGAAAAATGCCGCATCGGCCATGCCACGATACAGATGGAATATGGCCAGTGTGAAGCACCGGATTGTGAGATGAATGAAATTCCGGTGACCCGCGCCGGGCACGATCATCATGGTCATAGCCATGCACATCATCACCACTGATTCCTCAGGTCAGAACGAGAAAGCAAAACGCCTCCGTTATGGAGGCGTTTTTTATGGTCGCAAAATCAGGCCCGTTGCAAAGGCTGAGAACCGTTTTGCTTTGCACTTTTGATCCACAGCCACGAACCGTTCAGTGCAATCAGCGTCAGCAGCACGTATTCAAGCGCCATCGCATAAACGCCCTGATAAGCGAAAATCGCGACGCTGATGACATCAATGATGACCCACAGCAGCCAGTTCTCGACATATTTTCGGGTCATCAGCAGCATTGCCACAATCGACAACACCATCATTGACGAATCCCAGAACGGGAAGGCATCAGGTTGCAGTTCAGGCATCTGCACATTCAGCCCCAGCGCCTGCATCAGATTCACCGCCACTAGCGTCAGGGTGGCAAAAACGCGGTCAATGTTGAAGGTCATCAGCAGAATGCCTGCGACGCACACTACGCCCCATATCAGCGCTTTGCCACGCGGCAACCAGCGGATCTGCAATTCAGCTTCCTGATCGGCTGTCTGACGACTCCAGGCATACCAGCCGTAGATATTCGCGGCAAAGAAGAAAATCTGAAGCAGCAGGCTGGCGTAAAGCTGGATCTGGAAAAAGATGATCGCAAACAATGTGACGTTGATCAGACCGAACGGATAGTTGATCAGCTTTTCTTTGCTGGCGTACCAGATGCAGAGCAATCCAAAAAGGGTGCCTACAGCTTCAATCCACGACAGGTCATATCCGCCCTTTCCAAGCGGTATATGAACCAGAATATTGCTGGTACTGAAAAAATCCATCATCACATCCTTTTCCTTTTATTGTCAGTCACAAGACATTATCAGTCACAAAAAATGCTTACAGCGCTTTAGCCTGCGTCCGTAATCTAAGTTGGGCAGCAAAATCCAGCATGCGATTCAGGGGGATCAGTGATTTCACACGCAGCGCTTCTTCCACCTCGATAGCATGTTCCGTGCCGCCGTGTTCCAGACCTTCAGCAATGGCTTTAAGGCCATTCATCGCCATCCACGGACAATGCGCGCAGGTTCGGCAACTTGCGCCCTCACCCGCCGTCGGCGCTTCAAACAATTCTTTGTCCGGGCACGCCTGCTGCATTTTGTAAAAAATGCCACGGTCAGTGGCGACGATCAGTTGCTTCTGAGGCAACGTTTTTGCCGCCTGAATAAGCTGACTGGTAGAACCGACCGCATCAGCCATATCAACGATCGCCTGAGGAGACTCCGGATGCACCAGAACAGCGGCGTTCGGATACAAGCCTTTCATTCGGGCCAGGGCCTGTGTTTTAAACTCGTCATGGACGATACAGGCGCCCTGCCAGCACAAGACGTCTGCCCCCGTCTGCTTACGGACGTAATTTCCGAGGTGCCGGTCAGGTGCCCAGATTATTTTTTCACCCAGACTATCGAGATGTTCAATCAGCTCAACCGCAATGCTTGAGGTCACGACCCAGTCGGCTCTGGCTTTTACTGCTGCTGAGGTATTAGCGTAGACCACAACGGTGCGGTCGGGGTGCTGGTCGCAAAAATCTGAGAAAGCTTGCTCCGGGCAGCCCAGATCCAAAGAACATTCAGCGTTGAGGGTTGGCATCAGCACGGTTTTTTCCGGGCTGAGGATTTTGGCCGTTTCTCCCATGAAGCGCACACCCGCGACAAGCAGGGTCGAAGCAGGATGCTGGCTGCCAAAACGCGCCATCTCTAAAGAATCCGCGACAATACCACCGGTTTCTTCAGCGAGCGCCTGAATTTCAGGATCGGTGTAATAATGCGCCACCATCACGGCATCACGTTCCTTCAGCAGTTTTCTGATCTTCTCTTTATAGAAGGTCTTTTCATCTGCAGTCAGCACCGCGGGTTTCGGAGGGAAAGGATAAACCGTCGCATTCAGATCCAATGTTTCGCTCATACTCGTTATCTCATTCAGTCAGGCAACTTGCCCGGATAGCCATAAGCCACAACAGATCCCACCCGGGAATCCTTAGTTTTGTATGCTAAACAAAATACCGCAAAAAGCAGGGAAAGTCGTCCAAATAATAGACGCATGGCTTAAAATGTTTACTGGACTTAAAAGAGTCTCGAATGAGACACGCAACGGGGGAACAAAAAGCGAAGACTTAAGAAAAAATGAGGTCTTTTGGGACTCACATGCGAAAAAAGCGCCAAAAGGCGCTTTTCTCTGAATTTTGCAATTTAGATGGCTTCACTGCATTTCCACTTTAACAGTGGTGGGCCGTGCTAGATTGACTCGATTTCACCTCGCCCTGCGGGCAACGCTTGCGCGTTGTCGTCTCGCTTCGCTCGGCTCGAACTTGTGGTTCTCATCCTGCACTGCTTCACTACATTTTCCACTTTGAAAGTGGTGGGCCGTGCTGGATTCGAACCAGCGACCAATTGATTAAAAGTCAACTGCTCTACCAACTGAGCTAACGGCCCATCTAAATGCTGCGTACTGCTTTTACTGTCGGCTTCTAAAATTATTCAGGACATTACACTCTAAAGAGTGGTGGGCCGTGCTGGATTGACTCGGTTTCACCTCGCCCTGCGGGCAACGCTTGCGCGTTGTCGTCTCGCTTCGCTCGGCTCGAACTTGTGGTTCTCATCCTGCACTGCTTCACTACATTTTCCACTTTAACAGTGGTGGGCCGTGCTGGATTCGAACCAGCGACCAATTGATTAAAAGTCAACTGCTCTACCAACTGAGCTAACGGCCCTTCCTGAATACTGCTTATTGCCAGCGTGTCTTGCAGTTGGTGTGCAAGCCACATGCAATGCTGATTTAGATTGGTGGCCGTGCTGGATTGACTCGGTTTCACCTCGCCTGCGGGCAACGCTTACGCGTTGTCGTCTCGCTTCGCTCGGCTCGAACCTATGGTTCTCATCCTGCACTGCTTCACTGCATTTTCCACTTTAAAAGTGGTGGGCCGTGCTGGATTCGAACCAGCGACCAATTGATTAAAAGTCAACTGCTCTACCAACTGAGCTAACGGCCCATCTAAACCTGCTGCATATTGCCTAAATCTCTGACAGCGTTAGCCGTTTGGAGTTGTCTGGGCAACGGCGGCATATATTACTTATTTAACTTTTCAGTGCAACTTTAATTTTCAGAAAGAGTGCTAACTGATGGCGTTTCACACACTCAAGCCCAGAAAATGCACGATATGTACATTTTCCGGACCTGAACGAGGAACTATTTTGCAGATAAACGTTTTTGAGCTTGTTTTGCCGCATCGGTATTTGGGTACTGTTTCACGACCTGTGCGAAGACGGCTTTGGCTTTATCAGCCTGCCCTTTCTCCTGCATGATCACCCCAACCTTGAACATTGCGTCAGAACTTTTTGGAGACTTAGGGTAGTTTTTGACCACAACCGCAAAATAATAGGCAGCATCGTCTTTTTTACCCTTGTTGTAATACAACTGTCCCAGCCAGTAATTGGCATTAGGCTGATAAGTTGAATCAGGATATTTTTTTACGAAACTCTGAAAAGCCGCGATGGCTTCATCATACTGTTTCTTTTCCAGCGCCAGTGAAACTGCAGCATTGTAGTCACTGTTCACGTCACCGGTGCTTGCCGGGGCTTGTGCAGCACCCGCATCAGGCGTTGTGGCAGCAGAACCGGAAGCGTCACCTGTGGCTGCTGCAGCACCCGTGCTGGCGGCTCCGGCAGAACTCTGGCTTAAGCTGTCCAGTTGATTAAAAATCTGCTTCTGGCGATCACCAAGCTGACTCAACTGATATTGGTTCTCCTGGATTTGACCACGAAGAGTATCCATATCACGTTGGGTATCAGAAAGTTGTTGCTGGAGTTGAGTTAATAGCTGGCTGTGAGCGTTAGAAATACGCTCCAGAGAGGTGACCCGATCTTCAATCGAGCCTGAGCCGACATTACTGATTGGCGCTTGGGCAGTAGCGGCCCATGGGACCGCTACGCCAACCAGTAACGACAGACTCAACAAGTGAGTTCTGAAGTTACTGCTCATACTACTCTCTTAGTATACCAGTACGGCACGACGGTTTTTAGCGTATGCCGCTTCGTCATGGCCCAGTACAGCTGGTTTTTCTTTACCGTAAGAAACGATAGAGATTTGGTCAGCAGAAACGCCTTTGCCTTGCAGGTACATTTTAACAGCAGTAGCACGACGTTCGCCCAGGGCGATGTTGTACTCTGGAGTACCACGTTCGTCAGCATGACCTTCTACAGTCACTTTGTAAGACGGGTTGCTACGCAGGAAAGCAGCGTGCGCGTCCAACATCTGAGCGAATTCAGAAGACACATCGTATTTGTCCAGGCCAAAGTAAACGATGTTGTTTTTCTGCAGTTCTTGCATCTGCAGACGAGCTTGCTCTTCTGAAGACATGTTTGCGTTTTCAGTGCCTGCGCCAGAGTTCAGACCCATACCGTTGGATTGGTCGTTGTCTGCGTTCTTGTGAGAACTACAAGCAGCTACTGCCAGTACAGGCAACGCCAGCATCAGCCCTTTCAGCACTTTATTCAGTTGCATCTATTCGATCCTTTTATAATTTTTTGCCATACATAGTTTTTCTATGCATTACAGATACGGCGACCAGGCAGGAAATTTGACCTGTCCATCAGTTGCCGGAAGACGCGCTTTGAAGCGCCCATCAGTCGATACCAACTGCAATACGGAACCCAGTCCTTGAGAGGAACTGTAAATTACCATGGTGCCATTTGGTGCGAGGCTAGGCGTTTCATCCAGGAACGTGTCCGTCAATGTTTGAACGGCTCCCGTTGCCAGATCTAGTTTAGCGATGTGCTGTGTACCGCTGGCGCTGCTCACCATAACCAGGAACTTGCCATCTGTACTTACGTCAGAGTCCTGATTCTGCGAGCCTTCCCAGGTCAGACGCTGAGGCGCACCGCCATTAATGTTGACTTTATAAACCTGCGGACGACCGCCCTGATCCGACGTGAATGCCAGATTCTGGCTGTCCGGGAACCAGGTTGGTTCCGTATTGTTGCTACGTCCGTTAGTCACCTGACTAATCTGGCCAGAAGACAGATTCATCACATACAGGTTCAGGCTACCGTCTTTAGACAGTGCGAAAGCCAGTTTGCTGCCATCCGGAGAGAAAGCAGGTGCACCGTTGTGACGAGGGAATGAAGCAATCTGCTTGATTGCACCGTTTGCCAGCGTCTGAACCACCAATGCTGAACGACCGCTCTCAAAGGTGACGTAAGCCAGTTTGCTGCCGTCCGGAGACCAGGCCGGAGACATCAGAGGCTCAGGTGAACGGTGAACGACAAACTGATTGTATCCATCGTAATCCGCTACACGCAGTTCATACGGGAATTTCCCGCCGTTAGTCTGCACGATATAAGCGATACGGGTACGGAATGCGCCTTTAATACCGGTCAGCTTTTCAAACACTTCATCGCTGGCGGTATGGGCGGAATAACGCAACCATTGTTTGGTCACTTTGTACTGGTTTTGCGCCAGCACGGTACCTGGTGCGCCAGAGGTATCCACCAGTTGGTAAGACACCACATAGCTGCCATCGGCTGCAGGCTGAACCTGACCGATAACAACAGCATCAATACCCAGCGCGGTCCAGGCTGCAGGGGTCACTTCTGCGGCGGAGGTTGGCTGCTGAGGCATACGTGATGCATCAATAGGATTGAATTTGCCACTGTTACGTAAGTCAGCAGCAACGATACCACCCACATCTTCAGGTGGTGTACCCGGGCCAGCCCATTTGAATGGCACAACGCCAATCGGACGAGCTGTATCTACCCCTTGGGTAATTTCAATGCGAACTTCTGCATGAACCACAGATGCCCACATCATCAAAAGGCCGAACGCTACTCGAAATGCCTGCTTCATTGTATCTCCCTTATCTGGACGTATCTGCCCGCGATAATTTAGCAGAATTTTAACAAACCAACGCACACAAAACTAGAATCACACCCTGCAAACCATCGTAAAAATCTGAAAAGTTATCATTTTCATCTTTTATTGAGGTTTGAAATCTATCGGAGCATTTTTAAATACTTCATAGACGGCTTCAGAAGGCGGTTTCGGGAACTTCGCCTGTCGGGCTGCGGCAAGCGCCGCCTGACACAGTGCAGGATCCCCACCTTCTGCCGACACACTGATTAATGAGCCATCAGGGTTCATTTTAACGCGCAACGCACAGGTTTTGCCTGTATAAGATGACGCGTCATAGAATCTGCTCTCGATGGCAGCCTTAATCTGGCTACCATAGTTCGCAATATCAGCCCCGGATGCCCCCGCCTTTTTCTGAGTCCCCTTCCCTGAAGGAGCAGAAGCGCCGCCACCTGTTGCGCCTTTCGGTGCATTTTTGGAGTCGGCAAGGCCATCAAATAAGTTATTCGCATCAGCGGCTTCTTTGGCTGCGGCGGCGGCGGCAGCTTTTTTATCCGCTGCAGCTTTCTTGGCAGCAGCGGCAGCTTCCGCTTTTTTCTCTGCGGCAGCGGCAGCTTTTGCATCGGCGGCGGCTTTGGCATCGGCGTCAGCTTGTGCCTTCGCATCAGCCGCGGCCTGAGCTTTTGCCTCAGCAGCAGCCTGTTTTTTGGCTTCTGCGGCCGCTTCTTTCTTAGCGTCCACTTCGGCTTGTTTCTTCGCTGCGGCAGCGGCGGCGGCAGCTTCAGCCTCTGCTTGTTTTTTAGCATCAGCTTGTGCTTTCGCAGCATCTGCTTTCGCCAGAGCGGCCGCTTTGGCCGCTTCAGCCTTCGCTTGTGCGGCAGCAGCTTCTGCCTGTTTCTGCTGTTCTTTCGCCTGCTCAGCGGCTTGTTCAGCCTGCTTCTGCTGCTGAGCCTGTTCCTGAGCCTGCTGCTTGGCATTTTCCTGCGCTTGCAGACGCTCTTTCTCAAGTTCTTTCAGGCGTTGCTGTTCTGCGGCCTGTTTCTGTTGCAGCTCTTCAGCCTGTTGTTCTGATTTTTTCTGACGCGCTGCGGCAGCACGTTGGGAATCAGCCTGCTGCTGCTGCTGACGGTTGTACTGATCGACCACGGCACTTGGATCAACCATTACGGCAGAGATATCGCTACCGCCACCGCCGCCACTCATGCTGGTATCTTCGTCCAGCGATCCCCAAATCAACAGGGCTATAATGATGATATGCAGAACGACCGAAACAATAACGGCGCGTTTGAGCTTATCGTTTTGTTCAGTTGCAGTTGCCTTTACCAAAATAGATTTCCCAAGACAGGATTACTAAAAACCCGGTTTCCTGTATTGCCTGTCATACTTTTAACAAGCCAGAGAATGCCGGGTTTCAAATAAGTGTTACAAATTACCTATCCTCAGATAGGTTGTGTCATCAATCCGACAGACTTCACGCCAGCCTGATGCAGCATGTTCAGCGCCTTAATAATTTCATCATAAGGCACATCTTTCGCACCACCGATCAGAAATACCGTCTTCGGATTGGCCTGAATACGGCTGGTCGCTTCCGCGATCACCTGCTGTTCAGGCAATTGTTCCATACGCTGATGGTCAACCACGATGGTGTATTGACCCACGCCAGACACTTCAACAATCACTGGCGGATTATCATCGCTGGACACCGTTTTAGAATCCGTTGCGTCAGGCAAATCAACTTCCACACTCTGGGTAATGATGGGCGCTGTTGCCATAAAAATCAGTAACAGAACCAGCAGTACGTCCAGCAGCGGAACGATATTGATCTCCGACTTACCTTCGCGACGGTTACGACGACCTCGTGAACGAGCCATACTCTCCCCCTTTAGTTACTGCTGGTTTCGCGAGAGAAAGCCTGACGGTGCAGGATAGCCGTGAATTCTTCCATGAAGTTATCGTAGTTTTGCTCAAGCTTGTTCACACGCTGGTTCAGGCGGTTGTACGCCATAACAGCAGGGATAGCGGCAAACAGACCAATCGCGGTGGCGATCAGTGCTTCTGCGATACCCGGAGCAACCATTTGCAACGTTGCCTGTTTCACAGAACCTAAACCGATAAAGGCGTGCATGATCCCCCAGACTGTACCGAACAGACCGATATAAGGGCTGATAGAACCGACAGTACCAAGGAACGGAATGTGAGTTTCAAGTGATTCGAGTTCACGGTTAAAAGAAATACGCATCGCACGTGAAGAACCTTCAATCACGGCTTCTGGCGCGTGGCTGTTGGCACGATGAAGGCGGGCGAACTCTTTAAAACCGGAATGGAAGATCTGCTCTGCCCCGCTCAGGGTTTCGCGGCGGCCCTGACTTTCCTGATACAGACGGGAAAGTTCGATACCGGACCAGAATTTATCTTCGAACGCTTCTGCCTCGCGGGTGGCGGCATTCAGCACTTTGGTGCGTTGAATGATGATCGCCCAGGACGCGATAGAGAAGCACACCAGGACAAGCATAATCAGCTTGACCAGGATGCTGGCCTTCAAAAATAAATCAAGAATGTTCATGTCAGTCACTGCTTAAACTCCGCGACAATAGACTTAGGAAGCGCTCGGGGCTTCATTTGGTTTGGATCAATGCATGCGATCAACACTTCTGCAGAACTCAGAAGGTTTCCATGCGAATCAAGAATTCGTTGTGCAAAAGTAAGAGAAGCTCCGCGAATGGACGTAATCTCACTCTGAACATCCAGCAGGTCATCTAAGCGAGCTGGTGCAAAGTATTCGACCGTCATGCGGCGGACAGCAAAAGCGACGTGTTCACTCAGCAACTGCTGCTGGTGAAAATTGCGTTGGCGCAACATCTCTGTGCGAGCCCTTTCATAAAAGGCGACGTATCGGGCATGGTAGACCACACCTCCCGCGTCTGTGTCCTCAAAATAGACACGAACCGGCCATCGGAACAACGAATTACTCACTGTACATCCCGTAATGCAATTTGACGGCACTACTATACGCAAGAGAATTGGGGTTGGGAATGGGTAGGATTGCTGGAATGAAAATAATTATGGGCCAGCACGGCCCATAAGAAAATTACTGTAAATTTGTCTTTTTTTTATGCAAAAAATCAGCTGAAAAAGTAATAAAGTCCTGCAGCTAGCGCAATCATCGCCAGCAATGGCGAGAAGAAAGCCTTCCAGACTGATTTATTCGGGCGAAAACCCAGGCCGTGGATCACGCCACTGCACACAGCCCATATCAAAATGAGCCCATGCCAGACTTCAAGCTGACTGGTCGACGAGGCAAACATGCCCGGTTTCCAGAAAACGCAACCGGCCAGTGCCAGTGACATCACAAGCGAAAGGGCCCGCAAGGGGCCCTTGTCTGTGATGGCGTAGAGTTTATCCACGATCACACTCATTATTACTTCTCTTCTTTAGCCGCTTTATTGGCTTCGCTGTGTTCAAACGCCAGCGCGGTAATGATACCGAATGAGCAAGCCAGTAAGGTGCCGAGGATCCAGGCAAAATACCACATGGTGTTCTCCTTAATACAACGAATGCTTGTTGTTCTCGATGTAGTGTTTATCGAGGCGCCCGAACATCTTGTAATACGCCCATGAGGTGTAAATCAGGATGATTGGCACAAAGATACAAGCGACAACGGTCATCACTCTCAGCGTCAACAGCGTAGATGTTGCATCCCACATTGTCAGGCTGGCATTCGGTTCAGTGATAGAAGGCATCACGAACGGGAACATAGTGATACCGGCAGTCAGGATCACACAGGCGATAGTCAGTGAGTTACTGATGAACGCCAGCGCGGCTTTATTCATGCGCGAGAACAAAATGGTCAGCAGCGGCAAAATCACACCTAACGCAGGAATTGCCCACAGGCCCGGCGTCTTGTTGAAGTTCGCCAGCCATGCACCCGCTTCATGAGACACAGTTTTGCGCAGCGGGTTAGACGGACCCGCGTGATCCATAACGGATGTCACGGTGAAGCCATCAATCCCTTTCACTAACCAGATACCCGCCAGCAGGAAGCACACCATCATCACCAGCGCAGAAATCTGCGACGCGGTACGGGTACGCAGGTGCAGTTCACCCACAGTACGCATTTGCAGGTAGGTAGCGCCCTGGGTGATCAGCATAGTCAGGCTCACCAGACCGGCCAGAATGCCGTACGGGTTCAGCAAGCCCAGCAGATTACCGGTGTAGAACAGACGCAGGTCGCTGTCGATATGGAACGGCACCCCTAACAGAAGGTTACCGAAGGCCACACCGAACACCAGAGCGGGCACGAAGCTGCCGATAAAGATGCCCCAGTCCCACATGCCACGCCAGCGAGCGCTCTCGAGTTTTGAACGGTAATCAAAGCCCAGCGGACGGAAGAACAAGGCGCACAACACCAGCACCATCGCGGCATAGAAGCCGGAGAAAGCCGCTGCGTAGACCATCGGCCAGGCAGCGAACAATGCGCCACCGGCCGTAATCAGCCAGACCTGGTTGCCGTCCCAGTGCGGGGCGATGGCGTTAATCATCACGCGGCGGTCAGTATCGGTTTTACCGATAATGCGCACCAGGATGCCTACGCCCATATCAAATCCATCGGTGACGGCGAAGCCGATAAACAGCACGCCAATCAGCACCCACCAGATGAACCGTAAAACTTCATAATCAAACATAAGTGGACTCCCTATTACCGAGCTTGCTCAAGTGGCGCTGAAGTTTGTTCATAATGATAACGGCCAGTTTTCAGGCTGCTTGGGCCCAGGCGCGCATATTTGAACATCAGGAACATTTCAGCGACCAGGAACAGGGTGTACAGACCGCAGATGAGGATCATCGAGGACAGTACATCACCCACAGTCAGTGAAGAGTGTGCAACCGCAGTCGGTAACACTTCACCAATCGCCCAAGGCTGACGACCATATTCAGCCACGAACCAGCCCGCTTCGACAGCAATCCACGGTAATGGCAGGCCGATGAATACCGCGCGGTGTAACCAGCGTTTCTGACCAATCTTGCCGCGCAGGACAGTATAGAAGGACAGCGCAATCAGGACGAACATCAGGATGCCGCAGGCAACCATGATACGGAATGCGAAGTACAGAGGCAGAACGCGTGGAATAGAATCTTTGGTCGCTTTCTGAATCTGTGCGTCAGTCGCTCCCGCCGGGTTGTCGGTATAGCGTTTGAGCAACATACCGTAGCCCAGATCCTGCTTAGCATTTTCGAAATCGCTGCGGACTTTCGGGTCAGTATTGCCCGAACGCAGTTCTTCCAGCAGGGTGTACGCTTTCATACCGTTGCGGATACGCACTTCATGTTGCGCCATCAGGTCTTTCAGACCAGTAACCGGCGTATCCACGGAACGCGTAGCAATCAGGCCGAGCAGGTAAGGAATTTGAATGGAATATTCATTTTCCATTTTGTCCTGATTAGGCATGCCGAACAGCGTGAAACTTGCCGGTGCAGGTTGAGTATCCCACTCTGCTTCGATAGCCGCCAGTTTGGTTTTCTGTACGTCACCCATTTCATAACCGGATTCATCACCCAGTACGATAACGGAGAGCACTGCGGCCAGACCGAAGCTTGCAGCGATAGCAAATGAACGCTTCGCAAAACCTACGTCGCGGCCTTTTAACAGGTAGTAAGAGCTGATAGCCAGAATGAACATCGCGCCAGTCACATAACCAGACGCTACGGTATGAACGAATTTAACCTGTGCGACCGGGTTCAGAACCAGCTCAGAGAAGCTGACCATTTCCATACGCATGGTTTCGTAGTTGAAGGTCGATGCAATCGGGTTTTGCATCCAGCCGTTCGCCACCAGGATCCACAGTGCTGACAAGTTTGAGCCAAGGGCAACAAACCAGGTCACTGTCATATGCTGAACTTTAGAAAGACGGTCCCATCCGAAGAAGAACAGGCCCACTAAAGTGGATTCCAGGAAGAACGCCATTAAACCTTCAATCGCCAGAGGCGCACCGAAGATATCACCGACGTAATGTGAGAAATATGACCAGTTAGTCCCGAACTGGAATTCCATGGTTAAACCGGTTGCAACGCCCAATGCAAAGTTAATTGCAAAAAGTTTGCCCCAGAATTTGGTCATATCTTTATAGATTTGTTTGCCGGAAAGCACATAAACCGTTTCCATAATTGCCAGTAAAAACGCCATACCCAGCGTTAATGGGACAAATAGGAAATGGTACATGGCTGTTAAAGCAAACTGTAAACGCGACAGTTCAACGATATCAAACATCTTGACCCCTTGCTCCTCGGAGGAAGACCCCAAATTGCGATCTCTGACGAACCGGTTGCCGGAACGCCTCATGACTACCAGTATTCAAATGTGTGCAGAACAGAGAGCCAGCATTCAGTGCGAGTAACGCTGTCAGCGGGACACTCTGAACCCGGAAAAAGCGCGAACCGCGGGCCTGTAACAGGCTGATGAACGGGCAAAATCACGGGAAAAATAATCATACAAAAAACGGATGGTTACAGGAGCATTATGTTACGCCAGTAATCCCACACATTAAATAGGTTTTTTAGTGACCCAAAGCGGATTTCCGTGTACAGGTCAATTTAAGAACAAAACAGTGATAATCGCTGTAATTGATCTGACGCAATTTAAGCCTATCTCATTGTTTATTTCTATAATGTCTTCATCAATTTCGAAAAAAATATTTCAGGATGTTAACCGTTGGTTTCATTGAGCTTTAAGGGTGGCCTTTATGTTAATTAATTGTGTTTATATGGTTATCGTTAATATTTCTTTTGCTACCTGTTTAAACCTAATTATTAACCTTTTATTTCCAATGAACCTATCGTGCTGTGTTAATAAATATAGCTCAATTCAGCGAATGTTAACTATTTCGCTTAAAATAAAAAAGGCCACCCGAAGGTGGCCAACATGTCGAATCTTTTTCTTAAATAAAATGGCTTCACCCGCACCGTAATTTCACCGGTGCGGGTGGGGTAATACTTATTGCGGAAGCAATGATTTCACGGCTTCGCCGATATCGGCCAGGCTGCGAACGGTTTTCACGCCTGCCGCTTCCAGCGCTGCAAATTTCTCATCAGCAGTGCCTTTACCACCGGCAATGATGGCGCCTGCATGGCCCATACGTTTGCCTTTAGGCGCAGTCACACCCGCGATATAGCCCACAACCGGTTTAGTCACGTGTGCTTTGATGTACGCGGCAGCTTCTTCTTCCGCGTTACCACCGATTTCACCGATCATCACGATCACTTCAGTCTGTGGATCTTCCTGGAACAGCTTCAGGATATCGATGAAGTTAGAGCCCGGGATCGGGTCACCGCCGATACCGACGCAGGTAGACTGGCCGTAACCGTAATCAGTTGTCTGTTTAACGGCTTCATACGTCAGCGTACCGGAACGGGAAACGATGCCCACTTTGCCTGGCAGATGAATGTGGCCCGGCATGATGCCGATTTTGCATTCGCCCGGCGTGATAACACCCGGACAGTTTGGCCCGATCATCACTGCATCGCTCTGATCCAGTTTCACTTTAACCACCAGCATATCCAGCGTCGGAATGCCTTCAGTGATACAGATGATCAGTTTAATACCTGCATCCAGCGCTTCCAGAATAGAGTCTTTACAGAACGGTGCCGGCACATAAATCACAGACGCCGTTGCGCCGGTAGTTTCTACCGCTTCACGCACGGTATTGAACACTGGCAAGCCCAGATGCTCGGTGCCGCCTTTGCCTGGCGTAACGCCGCCAACCATTTTGGTGCCGTAAGCGATGGCTTGTTCGGAGTGGAAAGTCCCCTGGCTACCGGTGAAACCCTGGCAGATAACTTTGGTGTTCTTGTTGATTAAAATCGACATTATTTCCCCTCCACTGCCGCGACAACTTGTTGAGCCGCATTCGTCAGGCTGGTCGCTGCAATGATGTTCAAACCGCTGTCTGCCAGTTTTTTGGCACCCAGCTCGGCATTGTTACCTTCAAGACGCACCACAACCGGTACGCTGACGCCCACTTCTTCCACCGCGCCGATGATACCGTCGGCGATCAGGTCGCAACGAACGATACCGCCGAAGATGTTAACGAAGACAGCTTTGACTTTTTCATCGGACAGGATGATTTTGAAGGCTTCGGTCACGCGTTCTTTGGTTGCGCCACCGCCAACATCCAGGAAGTTAGCCGGTTCGCCACCGTGCAGTTTCACGATATCCATGGTACCCATTGCCAGACCGGCACCGTTCACCATGCAACCGATGTTGCCGTCGAGTGCAACGTAGTTCAGTTCCCACTGCGCTGCCTGAGATTCACGGGCATCTTCCTGGCTGTAATCGCGCATTTCGCGCAATTCTGGCTGACGGAACAAGGCGTTGCCGTCTGCACCCAGTTTGCCGTCGAGGCAGATCAGGTCGCCAGCGGTAGTCACCACCAGCGGGTTGATTTCGATCAGCGCCAGATCGCGCTCAAGGAAGATGTTCGCCAGACCCATGAAGATCTTGGTGAACTGCTGAACCTGCTTACCGGTCAGGCCCAGTTTGAAAGCCAGTTCGCGCCCCTGATAAGGCTGCGGACCTGCCAGCGGATCCAGTGCCACTTTATGGATCAGGTGTGGCGTCTCTTCTGCCACTTTCTCAATTTCCACGCCGCCTTCTGTAGACGCCATGAACACCACGCGACGGGAGCTGCGATCCACTACCGCACCGAGGTACAGTTCCTGATCGATATCCGTTGCCGCTTCAACCAGGATCTGGTTAACCGGCTGACCGCTGGCGTCTGTCTGATAAGTGACCAGACGTTTACCCAGCCAGTGCTCAGCAAAAGCGCGGATCTCTTCTTTGCTTTTGACCACTTTCACGCCGCCCGCTTTACCGCGGCCACCGGCATGAACCTGACATTTCACCACCCACGGACCGGCACCGATTTTCGATGCAGCCTCTTCCGCTTCACGCGGGGTGGAACAGGCGAAGCCCGTCGGTGCTGGCAGGCCGTAGCGCAGGAACAGCTGTTTCGCCTGATACTCGTGTAAATTCATGATGTTCTATCCATTCTTAGTAGGAAGGCTTATCAGGGCACAGCGAACTGTGCCGCAGATTTTTCGATCTCTAATCTTTCGCAGTGCCGGGACTAGACGTCCAGCAGCAGACGAGCCGGATCTTCCAGCATCTCTTTAATGGTCACCAGGAAGCCGACCGATTCACGGCCATCAACCAGACGGTGATCGTAGGACAGCGCCAGATACATCATTGGCAAAATCACTACCTGACCATTGACCGCCATAGGACGATCTTTAATGGCATGCATGCCGAGGATCGCACTCTGTGGTGGGTTGATGATTGGCGTGGACATCAGGGAGCCGAAGACGCCGCCGTTGGTCACAGTAAAGTTACCGCCGGTCAGTTCTTCCACTTTCAGTTTGCCGTCACGACCTTTGATCGCCAGCTCTTTGATTTGCTTCTCGATATCCGCCATGCCCAGCGTATCGACATCACGCAGAACCGGGGTCACCAGGCCGCGTGGCGTGGATACCGCGATGCTGACATCGAAATAGTTGTGGTAAACCACATCCTCGCCGTCAATAGAGGCATTCACTTCCGGGTAGCGTTTCAGTGCTTCAACCACGGCTTTCAGATAGAAAGACATGAAGCCCAGACGCACGCCGTGACGTTTTTCGAAACCATCACCGTACTGCTTACGCAGATCCATGATTGGCTTCATGTTGATTTCGTTGAAGGTCGTCAGCATCGCAGTGCTGTTCTTCGCTTCAAGCAGACGCTCAGCAACACGCTTACGCAGACGGGTCATAGGCACACGTTTTTCGCTACGTGAACCCAGAGCCGGAGCGGCGCTGGTCGCTGCCGGAGCGGCGGCTGGCGCGGCTGCCGGTTTCGCGTCTTTGGCTTTCGCCAGATGCTGTTCGATATCTTCACGGGTCAGACGACCACCAACACCGCTGCCTTTAATCGCGCTGGCATCCAGAGAATGTTCTGCAATCAGACGGCGGATAGCCGGGCTGAGTGCGTCGTTGTTCTCTTCTTCCAGTGCTGCTGTGTGGCGTGCCGCAGGAGTCGCTTCTTTATCGGAGCTTTTCTCAGTGCTTGGCTTACCGCTGCTGTTACCCGGACGAATACGCGCCAGGATCTGACGGGAAATGACCGTCGCACCTTCGTCTTCGATAATGCTGTCCAGGATACCGGCTTCACTCGCCGGGACTTCCAGAACCACTTTGTCGGTTTCAATTTCTACCAGTACATCGTCACGCTCAACACTGTCGCCCGGCTTTTTGTGCCAGGTGGCAACCGTCGCATCCGCAACGGATTCAGGAAGGTCAGGGACCAGAATATCTACGCTACTCATTATCAATCCTTCTTATGTTCCATATAGTTAACTGACACCGACGCGGTTATTTAACGTTCAGCGCATCGTTAACCAGATCTTGCTGTTGCTTCTGGTGAACGGACATGTAGCCCACTGCCGGAGAGGCAGAGGCCGGGCGTCCTGCGTAACGTAAAGAAGCCCCGAAAGGAATCACTTCACGGAAATTGTGCTGGCTGCAATACCACGCGCCCTGGTTCAGTGGCTCTTCCTGACACCAGACGAAATCATGAACGTGTGAGAGTTTCTCAAGCACTTCCTGAATTGCCTTGTGCGGGAACGGATAAAGCTGTTCGATGCGGACAATCGCCACATCGGTTTGCTCGTTTTTGCGACGTTGTTCCAGCAGGTCGTAATAAACCTTACCGGAGCACATCACCACGCGCTTAACCTGTTTCGGATCCAGTTCGTCGACTTCACCAATCGCTGGCAGGAAGCTGCCGTCAGCCAACTCCTCAAGCGTAGAAACCGCCAGAGGATGACGCAACAGAGACTTCGGTGACATCACGATCAGCGGACGGCGCATACCGCGCAGTGCCTGACGGCGGATCATGTGGTAAACCTGCGCCGGGGTAGACGGGATACATACCTGCATATTTTGCTCAGCGCAAAGTTGCAGATAACGTTCCAGACGCGCGGAGGAGTGCTCCGGCCCCTGCCCTTCGTAGCCGTGCGGCAGCAGCATCACCAGACCACACATGCGGCCCCATTTCTGTTCGCCGGAACTGATGAACTGGTCGATAACCACCTGTGCACCGTTGGCGAAGTCACCGAACTGCGCTTCCCAGATGGTCAGGGTGCGCGGTTCAGCGGTCGCGTAACCGTATTCAAAGGCCAGCACCGCTTCTTCGGAAAGCACGGAATCCCAGACATTGAATTCGCCCTGGCTGTTATGAATATTGGCCAGCGGCACGTACACGGAACCGTTTTTCTGGTTATGGATCACCGCATGACGATGGAAGAAGGTGCCGCGGCCGGTATCTTCACCGGACAGACGAATCGGAATACCTTCATCTACCAGCGTCGCGTAGGCCAGATTTTCCGCGCCACCCCAGTCGAACTTCTTATTGCCTTCGGCCATCTCGTTACGGTCGCCGTAAATCTTGGCAACGCGGGATTGCATTTCGATCGCATCAGGCACATGGCTGACACGACGCGCCAGTTCCTGCAGGCGTTTCAGCTCGACCTTGTTCGGATAAGCCTCATCCCACTCATGATTCAGATACGGTGACCAGGTGAAAGTGTGCATGTCATTCTGACGCCACTCTTCCACTACGCATTCACCGGCATCCAGCGCATCGCGGTACAGGTTGACCATTTCCGTGGCATCTTCGAGGCTGGCTACGTTTTGCTCAGTCAGGACATCAGCGTAAATCTTGCGTGGCGTCGGGTGTTTCTTGATCTTGTTGTACATCAGCGGCTGGGTTGCGCTAGGTTCGTCGGCCTCGTTATGGCCGTGGCGACGGTAGCAAACCAGGTCGATCATGACGTCACGTTTAAAGGTGTTACGGAAATCCAATGCCAGGCGGGTCACGAAAGCCACCGCTTCAGGGTCATCGGCATTGACGTGGAAAATCGGTGCCTGCACCATTTTCGCGATATCGGTACAGTAGTCGGTAGAACGCGCATCTTTCGGATTCGAGGTGGTGAAGCCCACCTGGTTATTAATGACGATACGCACGGTACCGCCCACTTCATAACCGCGTGCCAGCGACATGTTCAGGGTTTCCTGAACCACACCCTGACCGGTAATGGCCGCGTCACCGTGAATGGTGATTGGCAGAACCATGTTGCTGCGCGCTTCGTCCAGACGATCACGACGGGCACGAACAGAACCGATGACGACCGGGCTGACGATTTCCAGGTGCGACGGGTTAAACGCCAGCGCCAGGTGAACCATACCGCCTTCGGTTTCCACATCAGACGAATAACCCATGTGGTATTTCACATCACCGGTGCCCAGGTGTTCTTTATGCTTACCGGAGAATTCGTCGAACAGGTCCTGAGGTTTTTTGCCCAGCACGTTGATCAGTACGTTCAGACGACCGCGGTGCGCCATACCCAGCACGACTTCGCGGGTTCCGTTTTTGCCGGCATGACGGATCATTTCTTTCAGCATCGGAACCAGCGCATCGCCACCTTCGAGTGAGAAGCGTTTTGCACCCGGGAATTTCGCCCCCAGATAACGCTCCAGACCTTCTGCTGCGGTCAGCTCTTTAAGAAACGTTTTCTTCTCATCATTGGTGAAACTCGCACGACCTGCCACGGATTCGATTCGCTGTTGGATCCAGCGTTTCTCTTCAGTGTTGGTAATGTGCATGTATTCCGCACCAATGGAACCGCAATAGGTTTGCTTCAGGGCTTTATACAGCTCGCCGAGCTGCATGGTTTCCTTGCCAATGGCAAATGAACCGACGTTGAAGGTTTCCTGGAAATCAGCTTCAGTCAGATGGTGGAACGCCGGGTCCAGATCAGGCACGGCGTCCAGCTTCCACAGGCCGAGGGGATCAAGGTTTGCGTTCTGATGACCACGGAAGCGGAAGGCGTTGATTAACTGCAGCACCTTGACTTGCTTGGCATCCGTTTCCGGATCGCTGATGGAGGAGTTATAACGTGACGCGTCTTTCGCCAGGCGGCGGAAGTAGTCCCGAGTTTGAGAATGGAGTTGCTCTGGTTTCACACCCACTGTTGGTAGCTGTTTAAAAATCGAACGCCAGCTATCGTCAACGGAACCAGGATCGGTTAAGTAGTCTTCATAGAGTTGCTCTATGTAAGACTGGTTTGCACCCGCCAGATAGGAGGAATCCAGCCAGGCCTTCATTGCGCCGTTCTGCATCGTGATCCCTTAAGCTTTGAAGCTTTAGTTTTCGCCGTGGTTAATAATAATGACCGTGATACACCGCGGTAAAACGGTTTTCCATACTAAAACAGTTCGTTGGTTGAGCGGTTGGCTCTTCAAGGAACCTTCAGAAATCCGCCATGCGCGTGACTGATTTTTGAAGTTACCCTGCTTATTTCTGCTGCCTTTCGGGGGATTTTTATCTCCCGGTTTTTGACCCGGCTATCTTACTCCAGTCAGGCGCAACTTTGTTGCACTTGTTGCTACTTTGTTATTAAAAAATTAATTATTTGCTATCCCCACCTCAGTTACCACATTTGTAACTAAAGAAAGCGAAAAACCGGTGGTAACTAAATAACAGCGGGAACCTGAGTTCCCGCTGTGCGTGCTTATCAATCAGGCACCGCGTTGTAGCAGCATCGATTTAATATGGCCGATAGCCTTGGTCGGGTTCAGCCCCTTTGGACATACACTCACACAGTTCATGATGCTGTGGCAGCGGAATACACTGAAAGCATCATTCAGATCGTCAAGGCGCGATTGTGTCTCGGTATCGCGGCTGTCGATCAGGAAACGGTAAGCGGCCAGAAGACCTGCCGGACCGACAAACTTGTCGGGATTCCACCAGAAAGACGGGCAGGACGTTGAACAGCAGGCGCAGAGAATACATTCGTACAATCCGTCCAGCTTTTCGCGGTCATCCGGCATTTGCAAATGTTCACGCGCCGGAGGATTTTTCCCATCATTCAACAAGTAAGGCTTAATCTTCTCATACTGCTTATAGAATTGTCCCATGTCTACTACAAGGTCACGGACAACCGGTAACCCCGGCAACGGACGGATTACAATTTTCTTGCTGCCGTTACGCAACGTCGAGACGGGGGTGATACACGCCAGGCCGTTTTTGCCGTTCATGTTGACGCCATCTGACCCGCAAACACCTTCACGGCATGAGCGGCGGAAAGCCAGCGTCGGATCCYGTTCTTTCAGCAAAATCAGCGCGTCGAGCAACATCATATCGCGCCCTTCTTTAGCTTCCAGCACGTAATCTTTCATGTACGGCACGTCATCAACGTCCGGGTTGTAGCGATAAATCGAAAATTCAATTTTCATAATCTGTCTCCGCTCCGCCCTAGTAAGTACGCGCTTTCGGCGGGAACGCCGCGCGAAGCTTAGGCTGCATGTTCACCTCACGGCGGGTCATGCTTTCTGTTTCTGGCTGATACAGCGTGTGGCACAACCAGTTCGCATCATCACGCTCAGGGAAGTCGAAACGGCTGTGAGCACCACGGCTTTCAGTGCGGTAGTTTGCAGAGACAGCGGTGGAGAACGCAGTTTCCATCAGATTATCCAGTTCCAGACACTCAACGCGCTGGGTATTGAATTCTGAGGACGTATCATCCAGACGGGCAGATTTCAGACGCTCGCGGATCACTTTCAGTTCTTCCAGACCTTTCGCCATCGCATCACCTTCACGGAATACCGAGAAGTTGTTCTGCATGCACGATTGCAGGTCTTTACGGATAGCCACCGGATCTTCACCTGAACGGGTGTTGTTCCAGCGGTTCAGACGCTCCAGAGATACATCAATGTCGTCCTGAGAAGCATCACGGCTTTCGCCCTGTTCGGTGATAGATTCCTGCAGATGCATACCCGCCGCACGGCCAAACACCACCAGATCCAGCAGTGAGTTACCACCGAGACGGTTAGCGCCGTGTACCGATACGCAGGCAATTTCACCCACCGCGAACAGACCCGGAATCACTTCATCCTGACCCTGTGCGTTAACACGCAGCGCCTGACCGGTCACTTTGGTCGGAATGCCGCCCATCATGTAGTGACAGGTTGGGATAACAGGGATCGGTTCTTTCACCGGATCGACGTGTGCGAAGGTACGCGACAGTTCAAGGATGCCCGGCAGGCGGGATTCCAGAACGTCTTTACCCAGATGATCGAGTTTCAGTTTAGCGTGCGGGCCCCACGGACCTTCGCAGCCACGGCCTTCACGGATTTCGATCATGATGGAACGCGCCACCACGTCACGACCCGCCAGGTCTTTGGCATTCGGCGCATAACGTTCCATGAAACGTTCGCCGTCTTTATTGAGCAGATAACCGCCTTCACCACGGCAGCCTTCTGTCACCAGAACGCCTGCGCCGGCGATACCGGTCGGGTGGAACTGCCACATTTCCATGTCCTGCACCGGAACACCTGCACGTAACGCCATGCCAACACCGTCGCCAGTATTAATGTGGGCGTTGGTGGTGGACTGGTAAATACGGCCTGCGCCGCCGGTCGCCAGTACGGTCGCTTTGGCTTTGAAGTACACCACTTCGCCGGTTTCAATGCAGATTGCGGTACAGCCGACGATCGCGCCGTCCTGGTTTTTCACTAAATCCAGTGAATACCATTCGGAGAAAATCGTGGTGCCTTTTTTCAGGTTTTGCTGATACAGCGTGTGCAGCAAGGCGTGACCGGTACGGTCAGCGGCGGCCGCAGTACGTGCCGCCTGCTCGCCACCGAAGTTTTTCGACTGGCCGCCAAACGGACGCTGATAAATGCGGCCATCTTCAAGACGGGAGAAAGGCAGCCCCATGTGTTCGAGTTCCAGAATCGCTTCCGGCCCGGTTTTACACATATATTCAATGGCGTCCTGGTCACCGATATAGTCGGAACCTTTTACGGTGTCGTACATGTGCCATTCCCAGTCATCCTCATGGGTGTTACCCAGCGCGACGGTGATACCGCCCTGCGCGGACACCGTATGGGAGCGGGTCGGGAAGACTTTTGAAATCAGGGCGCAAGACAGCCCCATTTGTGAAATCTGTAACGCGGCACGCATACCGGCGCCACCTGCACCGATGACGACAGCATCAAACTCTCTGACTGGCAGATTCATTTACTACGCTCCCCAAACAACAATTGTTCCGTAAAGTAGGTAAACCACTAACACCACGACGATAGCCAGTTGCAGCATCAGCCGGACAGCCAGCGGTTTCACATAGTCCGTTAACACCTGCCACATGCCGATCCACGCGTGTATCAGAATTGAGAGCAGCGCCAGCAGTGTGAATACTTTGGTGATGGAGGAAGAGAAGAAGCCATGCCAGACATCAAATGTCAGTTCCTGAGCCAGAACCACGAAGCCCAGAATATAGAGGATATACAGGGTGAGGATAATTGCGGAAGCACGCAGTAACAGCCAGTCGTGCACACCATTACGCCCTAACGCAGAAACGTTGCTTACCATACGAGAACTCCAGCCAGAATTGACAGCACGACGGTCAGCCCGATTGCCACCTGGGCAGAACGGGTACCGGCAGCCAAACTCTCTTCGATATAGCCAAAATCCATCAGCAAATGGCGTACGCCACCGCAAACGTGATAGGCCAGCGCAGTGAGTATTCCCCAAAAGATGAATTTGACGAAGAAGCTATTCATGATGGCGGCAGCATGCGCAAACCCTTCAGGAGAAGAGAGAGACAGGCCTAACAGCCAGAGGAGGATACCGACGGCGACGAAGGTAATTACGCCAGAGACTCGGTGTAAGATGGACGCTATCGCAGTAACAGGAAACCGGATCGTTTGCAGATCCAGATTGACAGGTCTTTGTTTTTTCACGGTTTTGCCCACACAGCTCTTATTATTTTTCCTCCGGTCCGGAGCAGTATGTCAGACAGCACCCTTTCCTTCGTTCTTGTCGTTGTGGATGCGTTGACTTACCGCCTCCCCACAGAACCAATAACGTTGGAAAGCTGAGCTAAAAGCCCAACATTTCACGCGCTCAAACAACGACATCCGATGTGCTTAAACGGCGCAGAAATGTGTTTTCCTTTAAGTCCATTTTCATAAAATCTGAGACAAAAAAGAGAGTGCTGGGTGCTCCTACTTCGGATTGCCCGGAGACCTTGTAGGAGTATAGGTTGATCACATTCCTATTACAATTGCCCTACAAATGCTTTATTCACATTTCTCCGAAACAGTGAGTTAGCTCCCATTTTTCACAAAAGACACGAAATAAATTATCCAGTTTGACATTTGATCAACATTTCCATTACAAATGAACTATCCCTATAGGACTGTGATTCTGCGCACATACCGGCTTCGCCCTCACGCACCAAAATGGTGAAAGTTTCTGAAGAATCAGTGGATCACACAATCGCAATGCAGGGTCTTCCCTGACGGCCCAAGTTATGCAAAAGTGGTGATTGTGTAAATCCTCATACTCTTCACAGGTACTGAGCGACAGAACAGTAATGATTTACCGAATCGTTAACAACGATGAAACGCCGCTTGTTTGTCACAGAGCAGTCTGAGACTGCACTTCGACTCAGCTCTACGTTCCCTTCCCATTCGATCGCAGAGCTAAGGCTGACAATAATAATGACCTTACAAGGCGTCGCTTCCAGGCATTTCTGTTGTTACTGATTTTTAAAAATAAGGCGCTAAGGAGACTGTAAATGGCTGATAAGAAAGCGACACTTACCCTACAAGGTCACGACCCGATTGAACTAAACGTGCTGTCCGGCACACTGGGCCAGGATGAAGTGGATATCCGCACCCTCGGTTCTAAAGGTCTTTTCACTTATGACCCCGGTTTCACCTCTACTGCATCCTGCGAGTCCAAAATCACCTATATCGACGGTGACGAAGGCGTTCTGCTGCACCGTGGTTTCCCGATTGACCAGCTGGCACAGGAGTCCACTTTCCTTGAAGTGAGCTATCTGCTGCTGAACGGCGAAGTGCCGACTCAGAAACAGTACGATGAATTCAAAACCAATGTCACCCGCCACACCATGGTGCATGAGCAAATCACCCGTCTGTTCCACGGCTTCCGTCGCGACTCTCACCCGATGGCTGTGCTGTGTGGCGTCACCGGCGCACTGGCCGCCTTTTATCACGACTCCATCGACGTAGAAAACGAACGTCACCGTGAAATCGCGGCTTACCGTCTGCTGTCTAAAATGCCGACCGTCGCTGCCATGTGTTACAAATATTCTATCGGCCAGCCGTTTGTATATCCGCGCAACGACCTGTCCTATGCAGGTAACTTCCTGCACATGATGTTCGCCACCCCATGTGAAGAATACAAAGTGAATCCAATTCTGGAACGCGCGATGGATCGTATTCTGATCCTGCACGCTGACCATGAGCAAAACGCCTCCACGTCCACCGTGCGTACCGCCGGTTCTTCTGGCGCTAACCCGTTCGCCTGTATTGCTGCCGGTATCGCGTCCTTGTGGGGACCGGCTCACGGCGGCGCGAACGAAGCTGCACTGAAAATGCTGGAAGAAATCAGCAGCGTTGATCACATCCCTGAATTTGTGAAACGTGCAAAAGACAAGAATGATTCTTTCCGCCTGATGGGCTTTGGTCACCGTGTTTACAAAAACTACGACCCGCGCGCAACCGTGATGCGTGAAACCTGTCATGAAGTGCTGAAAGAGTTGGATCTGAAAGACAACCTGCTGGAAGTAGCGATGGAGCTTGAACATATCGCACTGAACGACCCGTACTTCATCGAGAAGAAACTGTACCCGAACGTCGATTTCTACTCCGGCATCATCCTGAAAGCCATGGGTATTCCCTCTTCCATGTTCACCGTGATCTTCGCGATGGCGCGTACTGTTGGCTGGATTGCTCACTGGAGCGAAATGCATCAGGAAGGTATCAAAATTGCCCGTCCTCGCCAGCTTTATACCGGCTATGACAAACGCGATTTCCATTCTCAGCTGAAAAAATAATTCCCTCCTGTCCTAATATACAAGGCCGATGAATAATTCATTGGCCTTTTTATTTATTCAACCCAAAGAGACCTTAATTATATATTAAGCATAAATTAACCATTCAATATATCAGTACCAATATTTGACGCTTATCCTTCCGTGATATACCATCCCCCGAAATTCATCTGACAATAAACTCATAGTCATCAACAATATGATTCATTGCAATCCGCCAATTAAAAAAGCGTATTAATGAAACATGTAAGATAAACACGCCATTATTAAAACAAAGGACATTTTGACATGGAAGAATATCGGGAACACCCGCGTTCATTTAAAAAAACATTATTATCGAGCGCCATCTTTAGTCTTTTATTACCGTCTTCTATTGCACTTGCAACAACCACATTTTCAACGGGCATAACCCCTGATGATGCCTTGAGTTTCGCTACGACGGGGGCGGGCGATCACGCTTACACCATCACCGGCGCGGGTACAGAAGTTATTGTTGATGGTGAAATCACTATTCCCGGAATACCTTCGCCAGTGCCCGTTCAATCCGTAGTTTCCACGACCGGCAGCGAAGCTTATGCATTCAATATTATTAGCGGAGGTAAGTTAATCCTTAATTATGCTGATGTCAGCACAACAGATTCCAGCAAAACATTTAACATTATTACTGGCGCATCAGCCGAAATTAATAATACCGACATCCGTACGGGTAAAGATGACAGCAGTGTTATTTATGTCTCAGATGTCGGTTCAACATTAACAGGTAATGATATACGTATCACCAGTGATGCCGCTCAGGCACAGGGAATTAATATCCAGTCGGGTGCATCGGTGAACCTGAGTAATGTAAACATAGAATTAACTAACGCAAAACATGCGCTCACCGTTTCTGACGCCTCATTGAGCATTGAAAATCTCACGGTTAAACAAAACTCTGCAGGTTCCCAAAATGTCATTTATGCGTCAGGTTCCAGCGATGCCAAAAGAACTACCGTTGACATAATAAACGGCAACGTCGAAATGACCGGCACTGACGATATCATGGTGAATAGCAACGCCTATAGCGATGTGACGTTGACAGGCGGGACCTACACCACGACAGGCAATAATAACATCGGTTTTTTTGCCAGTCAGGGCGCAACGCTAACGGCCAAAAATATAGTGCTCAAGACCGAAGGTACCCGTTCAGCCGCTGCTGTAGCCACAGGCTCCGGGGCTATGGCACTTGATACCGCTGAGATCACCACAACCGGTACGGGAAGTAATCTGCTGGTTG
Organism: Rahnella sp. P4_A8; assembly: GCF_056402435.1. Lineage (NCBI taxonomy): Bacteria > Pseudomonadati > Pseudomonadota > Gammaproteobacteria > Enterobacterales > Yersiniaceae > Rahnella > Rahnella sp. P4_A8. Next base: position 29,715 of record NZ_JBFUHK010000019.1, read on the forward strand.
CGATGAATGATTCTACCCTTGATGCCAATGCGGTTACGGGGATTTCTACCGGCGAAGGGGCTTCCGCTGTCCGTTCCTACGCCAACAGCCAGATGACCATCAGCAACAGCGAGTTATCGGCCTCCGGTGCATTCGCAAATGGCATCTATACGCAGGGTTTTGATGCAGATCATCAGGCTATCGTGACGCTGGATAACAGCCTTGTCAGCAGCGCCACCAGTGAGGGAATACTGGCTGCAGGTGCCAATACCCGGATTAACGTGAACAACCGGTCAACCGTGCAAAGCGGAAACGGTATTCTGCTGAGAGCCGGAAGTTTCACAGATACTGATACGGGCGTTACCGCGCAAAGTCAGGTGAATTTATCTGCCAGTAATTCTTATATGGAAGGCGACATCATTGCCGATACCGGCAGTGTTGTGGATGTCTATCTTAACAGCGGCTCTGAATGGCAAGGCATCACCGCCAGTACCAACAGCATTAATATCGACGATTCCAGCCGGTGGACGCTGACCGGTGATTCCACGATTTCGCAGATGAACTCCGGTGGCACCACGTTCTTCACACATAACGGTAATGAATACTCTGAACTTACCGTGAACAGCAATATGACCGGCGACGGCACATACCGTATCAATACCTATCTGGATGACAGCAACTCGCCGACAGACAAGATCCACGTAACGGGCGACATTACCGGTCAAAATACCTTGTTTGTCACCAGCACAGGCGGCAACGGTAACTATACACAGGGCAACGGGATTGAAGTGGTTACCGTGGATGGAACCAATACACAGGGAACCAATGCCTTCACGCTGGGAAATTCTGTCTCAGCGGGTGCGTTCAACTACGGGCTGCGTAAAGGTGATATCACCACCGGTGAGGGTGAAAACTGGTATCTGAGCACCTGCGCTAATTATGATTGTTCAACGCCGATCCCTGCGCCTGCGCCTGACGCCAATCCTGATGTGAACCCAACTCCGACGCCATCCGACGACATCCAGCCGTGGCGTGAGGAAGTGCCGGGATATATCGCGGCACCGGCGCTGAATATGCAGTATGGCTTTGATGCGATTGGCACTTATCACCAACGTACCGGTGGTGATGTCCTGCATAAAGACGGCGCATGGGGTCGGATTGTCGGTACTCACACCGAGAATGACGCAGGCCGTTACAGCTATGATACCGATACCTGGTATGCGCAGTTGGGTATGGATCTGATGTGGGATAAAAACGAAGAAAACACCGAACGCAGTGCCGGTATTCTCGTGACACTCGGACGTCAGAATACCGACGCGGAAGACAGCCTTCGCAGCAATAACCCGATATATTCCGTACAAGCAGGCAGTGTAGACAGCGACATCTACAGCCTCGGCGGTTACTACACGCTAAAAGCGCAGGATGGCGGCTACATTGACGCGGTGGGTATAGGCAGCTGGTATAAAAACAGCTATGACAGCACGCATGATGCCGATCAGGACGGTTATGGCGTCGCGTTATCAGTAGAAGCCGGCAAACCCTTTACACTGCATGAAAATCTGAAAATTGAACCTCAGGCGCAGGTGATTTATCAGTATCTGAATCTGGAAGATTTCAACGATGGCATCAGCAATGTCTCCGGCGTATCAACCAGTAATGCGCAGGCACGCGGCGGTGTGCGGTTGTTCATGGATAATCCAACCTGGACGCCTTATCTGACGCTGGATGCCGTCACGACTATTGGCGATGAACCCGAAGTACAATTCGCGACTCAACGGCTTAAAGCGGAATTCAGCGACAACTGGTGGCAGACTGGCGCAGGGCTGGCGGGCAAACTCAGTGAAAACACCACAATTTATACAGACGTCCGCTACCAGAAAGGATTTGATTCAGATCTGGAAGGTTACAGCGGTAATCTGGGTATCAAAGTGAATTTCTGATTCTGAAAACACTGAGCAAGGGCACTCCGGTGCCCTTTTCTTTTTTATCTTTCAGACCTGGCACACCGGACACCAGAAGAATGGTCGCGATGACACACTGGTTTTCATGATCGGATCGCCGCAACGTTCACATGGCTGGCCTGTGCGGCCAAATACCTTAAAACGGAACAGCGCGCCGTGATGCACATTTTCATCCATCGTACCTCGCGTGGCGTACGACAACCGCGCAACAGACAAACAGGCATCGGCCAGCGCATCCCGTTCCGTGTCATTCAGCTCTTTCGGTTTATGATCCGGCAGCAGTTTCGCCAGCCAGAGAATTTCCGCCCGCAGATAATTCCCCAACCCGGCCAGAAAAGCCTGATCCAGCAACATTCCGCCTAACTGCCGGTTGCAGAATTTAGGTGAAAGTAACCGTTCACGTACCTGTGCGACCGTCAACGTCTCATCCAGCACGTCGGGGCCGATACGTTGCAGGAACGGATGCTTTTCGATTTCCGCCGTATCGTAAATACTGATTTCGGACGCGCTGTAGAGCAAAATCGCCGCTTCGGTGGTTTCCAGCTTTACCCGCAGCGAGCGTTTGGTTTCTTTCTCCACTTCACCGGCATTGACCACCCGCCAGACGCCGTAAAGCTGATTGTGGCTGTACAACGTCAGTCCGTTGGAAAAGTGCGTCAGCAGGGCTTTCCCCCGCGTTTCAATCGACGTGATTCTGGTTCCACGCAGCGCTGACTGATAAGGTTTCAGGGCCGGAAACGCAAACCAGACATCCGTCAGAGGCTTATTCACTACCGCCGTAGCCAGCACATCGGCCGCACGGCGAATTTCAGGACCTTCAGGCATCAGTGAGTCGCACCCCCGGCAATTTTCAAATCTTGTTCCGTGTGCAGCGCGATGGCGATCGTCAGCTCAAGGGCGTTCAGAACAGTATGTACTGACATACTTGGCGCCCCCGGATGATGCGCGGCCTGTTCAGGCAGATAAGGAATATGGATAAAACCGCCCTTCACCACCTTACAGGCAGGCTGCGCCAGACGATGCATCAGGCCGTACATCACGTGGTTACAGACATAGGTACCGGCGGTTTGCGACACCGATGCCGGGATTCCCGACTCGCGCAATCCGTTGACAATTGTCTTGATCGGCAGAGTGGAAAAATACGCCGCCGGGCCGTCGCTGACAATCACCTCATCCACCGGCTGATTGCCGTCGTTATCGGCAATACGCGCGTCATCGACGTTGATCGCCACGCGTTCGATGCTGAAATCATTGCGGCCACCGGCCTGTCCGACGCAGATCACCATTTCCGGCAGCACTTCATCGATCGCCGCATTCAGCGCATCAATGGCTTTGCCGAACACGCACGGCAACTGACGAACCACAATCTGCGCGCCCGACAATTCCAGGTCGCCCAGTTGCTTTACTACTTCCCATGATGGATTAACGCGCTCGCCGCCAAAAGGCTCAAAACCGGTGACTAAAACTTTACGCATAGAGGTACTCCTCAGATTCTGCAAAAATCAGCCTGCGCTGATCTGAATATCCTGTTCAGCAAACGCGTGCCTCAACCGGCGGGCAAACGTCAGCGCGTGCTCACCATCACCATGCAGACAGACAGTTTCCGCATTAACGGGCACCCAGACACCTTCGCGGCTGAGCACTTTTTGTTGCTGTATCATCGACAATGTCTGATCCAACGCCAGTTCGTCGCTTTCGATCATCGCATCCGGCTGAGTGCGCGGCACCAGTGATCCGTTGTTCTGATAACGCCGGTCAGCGAACACTTCCTGACGGGTTTGCAGGCCAAGGCGTTCGCCAGCACGAATTAATTCGCTGCCCGCCAGCCCGACCAGACGCAATGCCGGATCCACCGCATGTACCGCTCGGGCGATGGCATCCGCCAGCACGGCGTCGGTTGCTGCCTGGTTGTACAACATGCCGTGCGGCTTTACATGCACCATGTGTCCGCCTTCCGCACGGGTGATGGCAGCCAGCGCACCCAGCTGATACACCACCTGCGCATACACGGTTTCGGCAGGGAGTTGCATGGCGGTGCGGCCAAAATTTTCCCGATCAGGGAAACTCGGGTGCGCGCCAATCGCCACACCGTATTTCAGCGCCCGGCGCACGGATTGCTGCATGGTCTGCGCGTCACCGGCATGAAATCCGCAGGCGATATTGGCTGAACTGACGAGCTGCAACAGCGCCTCGTCATTCCCACAGCCTTCGCCTAAATCGGCGTTAAGATCAACAACCATGCAGCCCCCGTTTAATCTGTTCGATAAAGAGTGATTGCTCACGTAAGGCCTTCTGCGCGTCTTCCGGTGTGCATTTGACGAAATGAATCGGTTCGCCCAGGCGGATTTGCGCCAGATTATACAAATCCGCCTCAATAACACAGGCAATACGCGGATAGCCGCCAGTGGTCTGAGCATCGGCCATCAGAACAATCGGCTGGCCACCATGTGGCACCTGCACCACGCCCGGCAATAAGCCGTGCGACAGCATTTCACGGTCAGTTTCGCGTTTCAGGGTATGCCCGTGCAGACGGTATCCCATACGGTTACTTTGCGGGCTGAGCTGCCAGGCGGCGCGCCAGAATTCATCGCGCGACTTCTCGCTGAATTCCTGATACTCCGGCCCCGGCAATGCACGAATGCGGTTGCCAAACAGCAGTTGTTTAATGCCACCGGTTTTTTGCGGTTGCCGGAACGAATCACCGATGGGCAACATATCGCCATCCTGCAACGGACGCCCGTGGAAACCGCCGAATTTGGCTTTCAGATCGGTACTGCGTGATCCCATAACTTCCGGCACATCGATGCCGCCGGAAACTGCCAGATAGCTGCGCATGCCGCGGGTGGGCATTTTCAGAGTCAGCACCTGCCCCGGTTTCACTTCGTAACACCAGCCGGTCCACACCTCTTTACCATCAAGTTGTGCGTGACAACCGGCGCCGGTCAGCGCGATCCAGCCTTCGCGGTGAAACCCGGCACTGAACTGACCGAGGGTAATTTCCAGCGCAGCCGCATTTTCGTCATTGCCAACCAGCAGATTGGCAGACCGCAGCGCCGGGGCATCCAGCGCGCCGGACTGACTGACGCCCTGCTGGCGGTAACCATTGCGGCCTAAATCCTGCACCGTGGACAACATCCCGGCGCGTAAAACCTTCAGCATACGCCCTCCTTCTGTGGCACAAAACGCACGCTGTCGCCCGGCAGCAATAATGTCGGCTCTTCCCGCAGCGGATCAAACATCGCGATGAGCGACTGGCCGATCAGTTGCCAGCCCCCCGGGGTCTCAAGAGGATAAATACCTGTCTGACTGCCACCAATGCCAACCGAACCCGCAGGCACTGACAGGCGCGGTTCGCCGTGACGTGGCGTGGCAAGTGTCGCAGGCATGCCGCCCAGATAAGGGAAACCTGGCTGGAAACCGAGAAAATAGACGATGTAATCAGCACCTGCATGACATTCGACGACCTGCCGCGGCGTCATGCCGGTATGACGCGCCACGTTGTCCAAATCCGGCCCCTGCGCCTTCCCGTAAATCACCGGAATTTCGATCAGCCGCGATTCAGGCTCGATGGCTTCGCTTTCTTCCCACCAGTTTTGCAGACGCTCAATGGCATCCAGCGCCGAACTTTGCGCCTCGGAGAGTAATACCGTCAGATTATTCATGCCGGGAATGACTTCACGCACGCCCGGATACGCGGCGCGATCCTGTAAACGTTGCGTCAGCCCCCAGATCCGTTGCTGGCTTACCAGTGATACCGGGGGTTCAAGTTCCAGCACTACCGCGCGTTCGCCCAGCAGGTAACATCGTGCTCGTTGCACTCAGGCACTCCTTAAAGAAGGGTTGTGGATCATTGGGTTATTCATCGAATCAATAGCGTGAGATTTGTTATCAGTTATGCGTGAAACAGAGTGCTGATGTCAACTCATCTGCCTCTTCGCGCAGGTGACGGAGGTTTCGCCCGCCGCCCGCAACTGCTACTCTCAGAAACGTTGCTGTTTTTTAGCGTTTGGATAACGCCTTCGTTACACAATAGGGATGGCCTGTGAGAAAACCATTAGCACTCTTTTTTCCGCTCTACACCACGACATTACTGATGTTACTGGGTTCCGGCCTGCTGACGACTTACATTTCCCTGCGTCTTTCCGCGATTCATGTCAGCGGCGCGATGATCGGGGCGATCATCGCAGCCAACTACATCGGGCTGGTGATCGGCGGCAAAGTCGGCCATATCCTGATCGCCCGCGTCGGCCATATTCGTGCCTACGTTTCCTGCTCCGGCATTATCACCGCCGCCGTGCTGGGCCATGGCCTGACTGACATCATCCCGGTCTGGGTGGTGCTGCGCCTGATCATCGGCTTATGCATGATGGTGCAATATATGGTGCTGGAAAGCTGGCTCAACGATCAGGCCGAAGCCAGTCAGCGCGGCGTGGTATTCGGCTTTTATATGGTGGCGTCTTATCTCGGGATGGCGCTTGGTCAGGTCGTACTGATGCTCAACAGCGATTTAGGCGTCAGTACGCTTATCGTTATTGCCTTGTGTTTTGCCCTGTGCCTGGTGCCGATTGCGCTGACTACACGCACCAACGTCGGCCATATGTCGCCAGCGCCGATGGAACTGAAATTCTTTATTGGTGCTATCCCCAAAGTGCTGGCTATCACGTTGCTGATTGGCATGGTTGTCGGTTCGTTCTACGGGCTGGCGCCGATTTACACCAGCCAGCAATCGCTGAGCACACAACAAACCGGTCTGTTTATGGCGCTGGCGATTTTCGCCGGGCTGCTGGCACAGTTCCCGCTCAGCTGGCTTTCCGACCGCTATAACCGCAACATGCTGATGCGCATAAACGCCATCCTGCTGGCCGTTACTGCCCTGCCACTGGCGTTGTTCAGCCACATCTCATTCCCGCTGTTGCTCGCCATTGGTTTTGTCGTCAGCCTGATGCAGTTCACCTTGTACCCGCTGATCGTCGCACTCGCCAATGACATGATCGAACCGGAGCGTCGCGTCTCGCTTTCAGCCTGTCTGCTGATGGCTTTTGGCGTCGGCGCCTGTATCGGCCCGCTGGCGGTCGGCGCGCTGATCGAACCGCTGGGTGGCAATATCCTGTATGCGTTTTTTGCCCTGTGCGGTGCCGGGATTGTGGCACTGAGCCGGACGTCGAAAAAGGAAGAAGAAACACAGATGGCGGTCGATGCACCGGTTCCGCACATCGCCATGCCGGACAGCCTGAGCAGTTCCCCGCTCTCGCCTGCGCTAAACCCGGCGTTTGACGAACAGATGATTCAGGAAACCATGCCCGCACCGGAAAACGTGGTGGAACCGCAGGTTGAGGAAAGCGAAGCCGCAGAGGAAGAAGAAAGCAAGTATCCACCGCAGGGCGCAGACCCCGAAGTGGATACCGGATTACAGCGGGCGTTCACCCTGCTGGAAGACAACGTTTCTGAAGAGACGGTCGAAAAGAAAAATTAGGCAGGATTGTCGATGTCGATGAACATGACGTCTAACCCGTGTTCCGCTGCCAGCCATTCGCCCAGCGCTTTCACGCCATAACGTTCGGTGGCGTGATGGCCTGCGGCAAAGAAATGCAGGCCCATTTCACGGGCAATATGAATGGTTTGTTCAGACACTTCGCCGCTGATAAAGGCATCGACGCCAAATTCTGCGGCTTTCTGAATGTAGCCCTGACCGCCACCGGAACACCATGCCACGCGACGGATTTCGGCAGGTGCATTCTGTGAACTGTGCAGCACGTTGCGATCCAGCGTCACTTCAATGCGCTGGCGGAATGCTTCACCGGTCAGTGGTTTTTCCAGCTCGCCCCACGGCAACAGCAGGGCAATTTCCCCCTGCACGTCGATACCGAACAGTTTCGCCAGTTGCGCGTTATTCCCCAGCTCCGGATGGCCGTCCAGCGGCAGATGGTAGGCGTACATATTGGTATCCGTTGCCAGCAACGTCTTAAGACGGTTACGCTTCATGCCGCGGATTTCAGCCGGTTCGTCTTTCCAGAAATAACCGTGATGCACCAGAACCGCATCAGCTTCGACAGCAATCGCGGCATCCAGCAGATCCTGCGACGCCGTCACGCCGGTCACCACGCGCTGCACTTCACGACGCCCTTCAACCTGCAATCCGTTCGGTGCGTAATCTTTGTAATTGCTGATATCCAGTTTCTGATTAATCAGCTTTTCAAGCTGGAGATTATTCATGGCGTTTCTCGTTATTAATGGATGGTCTACTTGATCTCTAATTTATCACCCTGCGCCATCCTGACAAAATTCACGCCCAGATTATTCCCTTTTTCCAGCTGCGCCATGATCGCCTGTTCAGGATCTGCCCCGGCTTTCAGGCTGGGCTTAACGTGGCTGATAATCACCGTCAGGCCTTTCAGCGAACCTTCGCCACCGGCGTATTGTTGCAGCGTTCCCAGCTCTTTCAGCAGCCAGTCCGGCGTCAGATGCCCAAACAGTTTGCTGTCGGGTACGCCATCGGGATACGACGTTTCGATAATCAGCCCTTTCAGCCGTTGTGCTTTCACTTCATCGCCCAGCACGCGCCACACGGTATCGAGATTTTTTGATTTCTCGACTTCATCCGGGCCGGTGTCGCCGAAGAAGGCAAAAGACTGATTATTGCGGCTGACCAGGATCATGCTGGATGGCGTACCGCCGTGACTCAGAGGATAAATAATGCCGTCCAGACCGGTCAGCCCGAGAGAAAATCTCTGTGCCGGACGCTGCTGGTTGAGGCGATAGGTGCCGATACGTAAACCACTGCCGGAGTCGGTAAAGTTCGGCCAGACGCGACCATTGAAATAATGCTGACGCAGCGTGCCAATGGTATCGGCCATGCCGTAAATCGGTTTTTTGCTGTCTTCCGGCGAGCTGATAATCAACCCTGCAAGATGGTCGAGATGACCGTGACTGATAAAGTATCCGCCAATCAGGTTACGGAAAACCGCGCCCTGCGGGGTCAGCGGTGCGGCATTTTCGGCGGTAACCTGCGGAAAACTGCCTTTCTCCAGCGCCTTGCGGATGCCCGGTAAAACAGAACCGGCATCCAGTCCGAGATAGAGTTTTTGATCATCACTTCGGATCAGATAGGAGGTGAGGTTACCTTCTTCGACGCCGCCGTTCACGCCGAGCGCCACAACATCAAATCCCGCATTGGCCTGGCCCGCCCAGCATGCCAGCATCATCGCCAGCAGGTATTTTTTCATCACATCGCTCCTTGTCGTGGTGAGAGAGTAAAGTCAGTCTGACCGGTTTTTTGCCGCCTCAAACGCCGCGAGCGTGTCTTTTCTCGCCTGCGCGTGATCAATAACCGGCAGCGGGTAGTCTAGCACGCGATGATGTTTTTCCGCCCAGCGATGCGGTTGATGAATGTCTCTTTCCGGCACATCCGCGAGTTCAGGCACCCAGGCTTTGATAAAGCTTCCGGCTTTATCAAAACGTTCGCCCTGTGTCGTCGGATTGAAAATACGAAAATACGGCGCGGCGTCAGTCCCCGTCGAGGCACCCCACTGCCAGCCGCCGTTGTTGGCCGCCAGATCACCATCCAGAAGTTGCGACATGAAATAGCGTTCGCCTTCACGCCAGTTGATCAGTAAATCCTTCACCAGAAAACTGGCGACAATCATACGCAGACGGTTATGCATCCAGCCCGTCGCATTCAGCTGACGCATAGCCGCATCTACAATCGGATAACCGGTTTTCCCGTCTTTCCACGCCTGCAAATCATCGGGCGCATGACGCCAGCGCACGTTGTCAGTCCATGCAACGAACGGCTGATGTTTGCAAAGTTTCGGCCAGGCGACGATCAGATGGCGGTAAAACTCGCGCCACACCAGCTCATTCAGCCAGCCGAACGCGCCGCCGTCGGTTTTCTCCAGCACGTCCGGGCATTCGGCGCGCAGACGGTTCAGACACTGGCGCGGCGAAAGCACGCCAATGGCCAGATACGGCGAAAGCGAACTGGTGCCGTCGACCGCCGGTAAATCACGTTGTTCGAGGTAATCCTGCACCTGTTCACGACAAAAACTGCGCAGCCGGTTACGCGCGGCTTCCTCGCCAATCGCAAAATGATCGCCGATATCCGCCAGCGGATAATCGAACGGCATCAGCCGGTGTGTCACCACTTTTTCAGCATTTTCTCGCGCCTGTGGCGCAGGCAGCGAACGGCTGTCAGATTCGGTCAGGCGGGATAAAAACGCGCGGCGAAAAGGCGTATAAACCTTGTACATTTCATTATTGCCGGTCATTACCGAACCCGGCGGCAGCAGCAGACTGTCGTCAAAAGCGTGGCAGATGACCGATTCACTGACCGCGTTCTCCAGCGCCGCATCACGCTGACGCTCGTTGAACTCATACTGTTTATTGTAAAACAGCGCATCCACTTTTTCGGTTTTGCAGAAATCTTTCAGCCACGCCACGCTGTCGGCAAAATCATCACACTGGTGGTAATGCAGACCGATGCCACGCTCAGCCAGCGCATGCTGTAACGCCTGAAGATGTTGATAAATAAACATCGCCTGCCGCGGTGCCATTTCATGTTGTTTCCACTGTTCGGGCGTGGCAACAAATACGGCAATAACACGCGCCTGCGGGTCTTCACAGGCGGCATGCAACGCGCGATTGTCGGTTATCCGCAGGTCATTACGGAACCAGACTAAATGCGTGGTCATATTTTCCCTTTTATATCCGTATTAATGTCCGTATCGAAGTTTTAAAGCTTCCGGATAAGGCTCGAAATAACGCTGGTCAGCCAGATAGGCATCCGGGTATTCCGACATGTAATGTTTGAGCAAGGTGATCGGCGCCAGCAATGGCTGCATGCCCTGGCGATAGCGGTCGATCAGGCCCGCAAGTTCCTGACGCTGCGGCGAACTCAGCTGTTTGCGGAAATACCCCTGCACATGCATCAGCACGTTGGTGTGATTGCGGCGCGTGGCTTTGTGGATCAACAGGTTCATCAGCCGTAACCGGTATTCAGTGAAGTAGTCCTCAAGGGAATCCCACTCTGCCATCGCAGCCACAAAGCGCCCCAGCTCACGATATTCCGGCTGAGAATGGGCCAGCAAAATGAGTTTATAACGGCTGTGAAATGCCATCAGTTTGCCGCGCGTCAGGCCACTTTCGCGAAGCTGGTTCAGTTCAAACAGCGCAAAAACGCGCTCAACAAAATTCTCCCGCAGCACCGGATCGTTTAACCGGCCATCTTCTTCCACCGGCAACCACGGATGCTGTTTCATCAGCTCGGCGGTATACATCCCGATACCGGCTTTTTTGGCATCTTTACCGTTAGCGCTGTACACCCGCACCCGCTCCATCCCGCAGCTCGGGGATTTTGCACAGACGATATAACCGCAAAGGCCGGTCAGCGGCGCCACGCGTTTTTCGGCGTAACTCTGCATCTTTTCGGTGACGTCGATGCTCTCGTCATTGCTGAAACGCATCACGATACTGTCATCCATTTTCACCAGACGCAGCGCCGGACGCGGCGTCGGTAAGCCTATCGCCATTTCCGGGCAGATCGGCTCGAACCGCACATAAGGCGCCAGTTGCTCTACGGCAAACGCCAGACGTTTATGCCCGCCATCAAAGCGGACATTTTCACCCAGCAGGCATGCACTGATACCAATCGGAATTGTTTTCGTCATTGTCGGCGCCTTGTGTCCCAGAAAGGAAAGTAAGAGGTGGCATTGATTCATCACCCTTATGTATAACTTTAGCACAAGTTATACATAAAAATAATATTGTACAGGTTTATCGACAGGCAATAAAAAACCCCGCGGGGAACGGGGTTTCTGGCGCCTCCCCTTCGCAGGGGAGAGAGCTAAATCAGTAAAAGTCTTGGGTCGCCATCTCGGCATGACTCAGCCATACCGGCTTATCGCTGGTTTTCATCCAGACGCGGTGTAAATAGCTGTAAAAACGGGCGCGGTCAGCGCGGAACAGCATAACCGGCAGGGCCAGAACACCGGCAGCGATAACAAAAGCGCGGCGGGCCAGTATGCGGGTCATTGTGTATGGCGTGTAATCATTCATCGCGTTGCTCCTGTGCAATTTGGAAAGTTTTCGGAAACTGTAAGTTGTGAAAAATATACTGCAATTGATGAAATTTTACTACTCATCTGACCACTTTAAAGTGTAAATTTTCGCCAATTTTGGCCTGTTGCTGTAATTGAGTTACAAAATGGTTAAATAAATACGTAACCCAGGTTAACCACCAATTCCTAAGTCATTGGAGTAACAGCAAGGCAGCAGGCGAAAGCATCCCGATGAGCGGACTCAGGTCAGTGATTCGGGTTAGTGAGCGCAGGTAACGCCGCTGTGGCTTTAAGGACGAAGGAATTTTTATACTTTTTTTACACGCAGGAACGCTTTCTTTTCAGGATCTTTTCCCGCCTTTCCTTATTCTCGCCACAACATAAAAACACACCTGTGGAGGTGGATTGTGAGTGTTGGCGTAATCTGCGGCGCATTACTGGTTCTTCTGCTGCTCGGCTATCTGGTTTATGCCCTGCTGAATGCGGAGGATTTTTAAATGGCTGCAACCGGATTCTTACTGATTGCCAGTTTTATGCTGGTGCTTTTGCTGCTGGCAAAACCACTGGGTAACTTTATTGCTCAACTGATTGAAGGACAGCCCGGCGCATTTATTCAGCGCATAGAAAACGGTGTTTTACGCACGTCTGGCAGCAGCAATGCTGAAATGAACTGGTGGCAGTATGCACTGGCGATCATGGTATTTAACATTCTGGGCATTATCGTGCTGATGGCGCTGCTGATGGCGCAAGGCGTATTGCCGATGAACCCGCAGCATTTCGGCGGATTGTCATGGGATCTGGCCTTTAATACCGCAGTGAGTTTCGTGACCAACACCAACTGGCAGGCTTACAGCGGCGAAAGCACGCTGAGCTATCTCAGCCAGATGGTCGGGCTGACTGTGCAAAACTTCCTCTCCGCAGCGACCGGTATCGCCGTGGCGTTTGCCCTGATCCGCGCCTTTGCACGCCCTTCAGCACACACCATCGGCAATGCCTGGACGGATTTATGGCGCATCACACTGTATCTGCTGCTGCCGGTGGCTTTCCTGCTGGCACTGTTTTTCGTCAGTCAGGGTGTACTGCAAAACTTCGAAGCGTACCAGCACATCACCACACTGGAAGGCCTGCAACAGACCTTACCTATGGGGCCGGTGGCTTCGCAGGAAGCGATCAAAATGCTCGGCACCAACGGTGGTGGCTTCTTTGGTGCTAACTCTGCCCATCCGTTTGAGAACCCGACCGCACTGACCAACATGGTGCAGATGCTGGCGATCTTCATTATCCCTTGTGCCTTGTGCTTCGCTTTTGGCCGCGTGGTCGGCGATAACCGTCAGGGGCACGCGCTGGTCTGGGCGATGTCGGTGATTTTCGTGGTGTCGGTCGTGGTAGTGATGTACGCCGAGCTTAAAGGCAATCCGCACTTCATAGCACTTGGTGCCAGCAGCAATTTTAATATGGAAGGTAAGGAAAGCCGCTTCGGCATTCTGGCCTCCAGCCTGTACGCCGTCGTCACTACGGCGGCCTCGTGCGGTGCGGTCAACGCCATGCACGATTCCTTTACGGCACTCGGCGGTATGGTGCCGATGTGGCTGATGCAGATTGGCGAAGTGGTGTTCGGCGGCGTGGGTTCCGGTCTGTACGGCATGCTGCTGTTTGTACTGCTGACGGTGTTTATCGCCGGGCTGATGATTGGCCGTACACCGGAATATCTCGGTAAGAAAATAGACGTTTACGATATGAAGATGACCGCGCTGGCAATCCTGGTGACACCGACGCTGGTGCTGCTCGGCACGGCACTGGCGCTGGTCACCGACGCCGGTCGCGCAGGCATTTTAAACCCCGGCGCGCACGGATTCAGTGAAGTGCTGTATGCGGTGTCTTCCGCCGCCAATAACAACGGCAGTGCGTTTGCCGGGCTGAGCGTCAATACGCCGTTCTACAACCTGTTGCTGGCAGCCTGTATGTTCTTCGGCCGCTTCGGCGTCATCATTCCGGTGCTGGCGATTGCCGGTTCTCTGGTGATGAAAAAACGCCAGCAGGCAGGCAACGGCACGTTGCCGACGTCCGGCCCGCTGTTCATCGGTCTGCTGGTCGGTACCGTGTTGTTAGTCGGTGCACTGACCTTTATTCCGGCGCTGGCGCTGGGACCGGTGGCAGAACATTTGCAGGTCTGGTCAGCACAGTAATGCTGCGTAACTCGTTGAACTGATGAATATAGAGACTAAAAAGATGAGTCGTAAACAACGTGCGTTATTTGAACCCCGTCTGATCCGCACTGCCCTGCTGGATTCGGTGAAAAAACTGGATCCCCGTGTTCAGTGGCGCAATCCGGTGATGTTCGTGGTGTATCTGGGCAGCATTCTGACCACACTGATCTGGCTGGCAATTCTGCTGCACCGGACCGACGGCAGCGCGGCTTTTACCGGCAGCGTGTCGCTGTGGCTGTGGTTTACCGTGCTGTTCGCCAACTTCGCCGAAGCACTGGCGGAAGGCCGCAGCAAGGCGCAGGCGCAGAGCCTGAAAGGCGTGCAGAAAACCAGTTGGGCGAAAAAAATCTACGAACCACGCCCTGAATCGCCGGTGATTAAAGTCGCCGCCGATACCCTGCGCAAAGGCGATTACGTGCTGATCGAAGCAGGCGATACCGTGCCATGCGACGGTGAAGTGCTGATCGGCGGTGCGTCGGTGGATGAAAGCGCCATTACCGGTGAATCTGCGCCGGTGATCCGCGAATCCGGCGGCGACTTCTCCTCGGTCACCGGCGGGACGCGCGTCTTGTCAGACTGGCTGGTGGTCGAATGTTCGGCGAACCCAGGCGATACCTTCCTCGACCGTATGATTGCGATGGTCGAAGGTGCGAAACGCCGCAAAACGCCAAACGAAGTGGCGCTGACGATTTTGCTGGTGGCGCTGACGCTGGTGTTCGTGCTGGCTACCGCCACGCTGTATCCGTTCTCGCTGTTCAGTGTTGACGCCAGTCACGCTGGTATTCCGGTGACTGTCACCGTGCTAGTCGCCCTGCTGGTGTGTCTGATCCCGACCACCATCGGCGGTTTGCTGTCGGCGATTGGCGTGGCGGGTATGAGCCGCATGCTGGAAGCGAACGTCATCGCCACCAGCGGCCGTGCGGTGGAAGCCGCCGGTGACGTGGATGTGCTGCTGCTGGATAAAACCGGCACCATCACGCTCGGTAACCGCCAGGCATCGCAGTTCCTGCCCGCGCCGCAGGTGACGGAACAGGAACTGGCCGATGCCGCGCAGTTATCCTCTCTGGCTGATGAAACGCCGGAAGGCCGCAGTATTGTGGTGCTGGCGAAGCAGCGCTTTAACCTGCGTGAACGCGATATTCATTCGCTGAATGCAACCTTCGTGCCCTTCTCCGCGCAGACCCGCATGAGCGGCGTCAACGTCGGTGACCGCAGCATCCGTAAAGGGGCGGTTGACGCTATCCGTCGCCATGTGGAATCCAACGGCGGTACCTTCCCGAAAGCCGTCGAGGGGCTGGTGGAAACCGTGGCGCGTAAAGGCGGCACGCCGCTGGTGGTCGCTGAAGGCGCGAAAGTGCTGGGCGTGGTAGAGCTGAAAGATATTGTCAAAGGCGGTATCAAGGAACGCTTTGCCGAGCTGCGCAAAATGGGCATTAAAACGGTGATGATCACCGGGGATAACCGCCTGACCGCCGCCGCGATTGCCGCCGAAGCGGGCGTGGATGATTTTCTGGCGGAAGCCACACCGGAAGCCAAACTGGCATTGATTCGTCAGTATCAGTCAGAAGGTCGTCTGGTGGCGATGACCGGCGATGGTACCAACGATGCGCCGGCGCTGGCACAGGCCGATGTCGCGGTGGCGATGAACTCCGGGACGCAGGCAGCGAAGGAGGCCGGGAACATGGTCGATCTCGACTCCAACCCGACCAAGCTGATTGAAGTGGTGCATATCGGTAAACAAATGCTGATGACACGCGGCTCGCTGACCACCTTCAGTATTGCCAACGACGTGGCGAAGTATTTCGCCATTATCCCGGCGGCGTTCGCGGCAACCTATCCGCAACTCAATGCGCTGAACGTGATGCACCTGACGTCGCCGTCTTCGGCCATTATGTCGGCGGTCATTTTCAACGCCCTGGTGATTGTGTTCCTGATCCCGCTGGCGCTGAAAGGGGTGAGCTATAAAGCCATGAGTGCCGCCGCCCTGTTGCGCCGTAACCTGTGGATTTATGGTGCGGGCGGGCTGCTGGTGCCGTTTGTGGGTATCAAGCTGATAGACGTGATCCTGACCGTTTTACATCTGAGCTGATTTTTAAGGAAGACCATTATGTCCGTTACAAGAATGTCCTATGTGCGTCCGGCTCTGGTGATGACAGTTCTGCTGACGCTGGCGACCGGCGTCGTTTATCCACTGCTGACCACCGGCGTTTCAGAGCTGGTATTTCGCCCGCAGGCGATGGGTTCGCTGATTAAAGACAGCGGCAATAAAGTGATTGGCTCAGAACTGATCGGGCAGAATTTTACCCGCAATGATTACTTCTGGGGCCGTCCGTCCGTCACCTCCGATTCGCCGTATAACCCGATGGCGTCGGCAGGGAGTAATCTGGCGGCCAGTAACCCGGCGCTGGATCAGGCAGTGAAAGACCGCGTGGCAGCGCTGCGCAAAGCCAATCCGCAAAGCCCGGCAACGGTGCCGGTGGATCTGGTGACCAGCAGCGGCAGCGGACTGGATCCGCAGATTTCAGTGGAAGCGGCACAATGGCAGGCTCCGCGCATTGCTGCCGCACGCGGGCTGCCACTGGCGCAAGTGAATAAATTGATTGATGATAATACATCATCACCGCTGATTGGTTACCTTGGCCCCGACGTCGTTAATGTGCTCGGCCTGAATCAGGCGCTGGATGAACTGAAAACCCATTAACCAACCTCACAGGATGATATGACAGAAGATCGCCCCGATCCCGACAGCCTGCTGGCGCTCGCCAACGAGAAGCCACGCGGGCAACTGAAAGTCTTTTTCGGTGCCTGCGCGGGCGTCGGTAAAACTTTTGCCATGTTGCAGGAGGCGCAGCGCCTGCGCGCCACCGGCCTCGACGTGCTGGTTGGCGTGGTGGAAACCCACGGCAGGCAGGAAACACAGGCGCTGTTGCCGGGGCTTTCTCTGTTACCGCCGAAACGCATTCAACACCGCGGACGTCAGGTGCAGGAGTTTGACCTCGATGCTGCGCTGGCCCGCCGCCCTGCCCTGATCCTGATGGACGAACTGGCGCACAGTAATGCTGCCGGTTCGCGCCATCCGAAACGCTGGCAGGATGTCGAAGAGTTACTCGATGCCGGTATCGACGTATTTACCACCGTGAACGTTCAGCATCTGGAAAGCCTGAACGATGTGGTCAGCGGCGTCACCGGCATCATTATTCGTGAAACGGTTCCCGACCGTCTGTTTGATGGCGCCAGCGAAGTCGTGCTGGTGGATTTACCCCCCGACTCCCTGCGTCAGCGCCTGAAAGAAGGCAAAGTTTATATTCCCGGTCAGGCCGAACGCGCCATCGAACACTTCTTCCGCAAAGGCAATCTGATTGCCCTGCGCGAGCTGTCCCTGCGTCGTACCGCCGACCGGGTAGACGACCAGATGCGCGAATACCGCGATGATCAGGGCATCAGTCGTGTCTGGCATACCCGCGATGCGCTGTTGCTGTGTATCGGTCACGGTGGCGGCAATGAGAAATTAGTCCGCGTCGCCTCGCGCCTGGCAGCGCGCCTCGGTTGCGTCTGGCACGCGGTGTATGTCGAAACCCCGCGTCTGCACCGTTTACCTGAAGGTCAGCGTCGCGCCATTTTGCGTTCCCTGAAACTGGCGCAGGAACTGGGGGCAGAAACTGCCACGCTCTCCGATCCGCAGGAGGAACAGGCGATTTTGCGTTACGCCCGCGAACATCGTTTGGGCAAAATCATGACCGGCAGACGCCGTGAAAAGCGCTGGAAATTCAGCGCCAGTTTTGCTGATAAGCTGGCGGAAATCGCGCCCGACCTCGATTTAATCGTCGTCGGGCTGGAAGATGCACCGGTCACGCCCCTGCGCAAAGAGCAGGACTCGCGCACGTTTGCTGATCGCTTCAGTCGCCAGTTGTGGGGCTGTGCGCTGGCCGTGGCGCTGTGCGCGGTGATCACCGTGATGTCGCAATGGCTGGTGCCGACGTTCGATCAGGCCAATCTGGTGATGGTGTATCTGCTCGGCGTGGTGATTGTCGCGCTGTTTTATGGCCGCTGGCCGTCGGTGCTGGCGGCGGTGATTAACGTCATCAGCTTTGATCTGTTTTTCGTGCAACCCCGTGGCTCGCTGGCGGTGACTGACGCGCAATATCTGGTGACTTTCGGCGTGATGCTGACTGTCGGCATACTGATCGGGAACCTGACAGCAGGGGTGCGTTATCAGGCGCGTATCGCCCGTCACCGTGAAAAGCGTGCGCAGCATCTGTATGAAATGTCCAAAGGGCTGAGCCAGTCGCTGACGCCGGAAGCCATCGCGCAGACCAGCCGCCACTTTATTTCTTCCAGTCTGAATGCCAAAACCGCCATTTTGCTGCCGCAGGAGAACGGTGAACTGGCGCAGCCTGCGGGTGAAATCACCTCGATTGTGGTGGATGACGCTATCGCCCGCTGGAGTTTCGACAAAAAACTGCCAGCCGGTGCGGGCACGGATACCCTGCCTGGCGTGCCGTACCAGCTTCTGCCGCTGATTGCATCCGGCGAATCACGCGGCCTGCTGGCGGTCGAACCGCCGAATATCCGTCAGTTGTTAGTGCCTGAACAGCAGCGTCTGTTGCAGACCTTTACCGTGCTGATTGCCAATGCGCTTGAACGTCTGCATCTGGCTGCCCGCGCGGAAACGGCACGGCTGGAAACCGAACGCGAACAATTGCGCAACTCGCTGCTTTCAGCGCTTTCCCACGATTTACGTACCCCACTGACGGTGCTTTTCGGGCAGGCGGAAATCCTTACGCTGGATCTGGCGTCGGAGGGCTCGAAGCACGCACCGCAGGCCAGCCAGATCCGCCAGCAGGTGCTGAGCACCACGCGGCTGGTGAATAATCTGCTGGATATGGCGCGCATTCAGTCCGGCGGATTTAATTTGCGCAAAGAGTGGCAGTCAGTGGAAGAAATCACCGGCAGCGCATTGCGGATGCTCGAACCCGTACTGGCGCACGACAACATCGAAATTGATTTGCCGAAGGAAATGGTGTTGGTTAACTGCGATGCCAGCCTGATTGAACGGGTGCTGATCAATTTGCTGGAAAATGCCCATAAATATGCCGGAACCGGTGCGACAATTGGCATTAAAGCCACGCCGCTGGATGAATGGCTGGAGATGGAAGTCTGGGATAACGGCCCTGGTATTCCGGCTGGCGCCGAGCACACCATTTTCGAAAAATTCGCCCGCGGTAATAAAGAATCCGCCATTCCGGGTGTGGGGTTGGGATTAGCGATTTGTCGTGCCATTATTGAGGTGCACGACGGACGGATCTGGGCGGAAAATGGCCCGAACGGCGGTGCGCGTTTTCGTTTCAGGCTGCCGCTCGAGGCATCGCCGGAGATGGAAAGTGACATGGAATCAGACATCGACGAGGTATCGTGAGCGCATCCCCGATAAATATTTTAATTGTTGAAGACGAAAAAGAGATCCGCCGCTTTGTGCGTACGGCACTGGAGGCGGAAGGCCTGCGGGTGTTTGAAAGTGAAACGCTGCAACGCGGGCTGATTGAGGCCGGCACGCGTAAACCGGATCTGGTTATTCTCGACCTCGGTTTACCAGACGGTGACGGCCTGACCTATATTCGTGATTTGCGCCACTGGAGCGCCATCCCGATTATTGTGCTGTCGGCACGCACCCGTGAGGAAGACAAAATTGCCGCGCTGGATGCCGGTGCCGATGATTTTCTCACCAAGCCGTTTGGCGTGGGTGAACTGCTGGCGCGGGTTCGTGTGGCCCTGCGCCGCCATACGGGCAGCGCGCAGGAAAGCCCGCTGGTGACGTTTTCTGATGTGACGGTAGATTTGATCAACCGGCGCGTACAGCGTAACGGTGATGATTGTCATCTGACGCCGATTGAGTTTCGTCTGCTGGCCGAACTGCTGGCGAACAGCGGCAAAGTCATTACTCAGCGTCAGTTACTGAGCCACGTGTGGGGCCCGAATTACGTCGAACACAGCCATTATCTGCGCATCTACATGGGGCATTTGCGCCAGAAACTGGAAGCCGACGCCACCCGGCCACGTCATTTACTGACCGAAACCGGCGTGGGCTATCGCTTTATGCCTTAGGTTCGTCAGTCTGCGGTTTGGTTTCGGCAAATTCGGCTTCCAGACTTTCTGCAGCCTGCTGCAAAATCGCACTCACCCGCACCACCTGTTCCGGCGTTAAATCCGCACGCATCATGTTACCGCGCAGTGCATGCCTCAGGCGGTGCATCGACTCATGAATGCCCTCTGCCAGGTTGTTTTCACGCGGACGCTGCGCGCCAGCCAGACGGGCAAAAATCACATCAACCACCGCCTGATGTTGCGCCAGTTCCACTTTACCGGCTTCGGTGATCTGATAACTTTTCCGGCCATTACCGGTGGCGACAGGCTCGAGGAAATCCTGCTCTTCCAGCAGCGTCAGCGTCGGATAAATCACGCCAGGGCTTGGTACGTAAAGACCTGACGATGCCTCTTCAATCGCTTTGATCAACTCATAACCATGGCTCGGTTTTTTCGCCACCAGCGCCAGCAGGACGCGGCGTAAATCACCGTGTTCGAACAGACGATGTACACCGCGCTCGCCACGACCACCCCGACGACCATCGCCACGCCCGCGATGTTCACGCCCTTCCTCACCCCTGTCTTCCCCACGATGACGACCATCACGGCGTAACATGTGACGCTCACTGTGATCACTGCGTTCTGATTCATGACGGCAATGGCCGCGATGCCCTTCTTCCCGGCTACCGTGACCGCGATGGCGGCCTTCAAACATTTTGCTAAACATAATTTATGTCCCATTTAGATATATCGAATCATTTCGATATATCTAAACTAGATCGGTTTTCAGAAACTGGCAAGCCGAAAAATGCATTTAGATAACTCTTTTTGATGTCTGAACTTCCGGCAAAAAATGGACAAAAAAAAAGCGCTGAATAATCAGCGCCTTTGATGAGAAGCAGAGAACGGCTTATTTAGCGTCGGCAAGCACTTTGCTGACGATTTCTACCGCTTCTTTCTCGATTTGCTCACGGTGTTCAGCACCGAGGAAGCTTTCACAATAAATCTTGTAAGCTTCTTCTGTACCGGACGGACGGGCCGCGAACCAGCCGTTTTTGGTCATCACTTTCAGGCCGCCGATGGACGCGCCGTTGCCCGGTGCGTTGGTCAGACGGGCGGTGATCGGGTCACCGGCCAGCGTGTCGGCTTTCACCTGTTCAGGAGAAAGTTTAGACAACGCGGCTTTCTGCGCATGAGTCGCAGGTGCCTGAATACGGTTGTAGCTTGGTGCGCCAAAGCGGGCAGCCAGCTCATTGTAATGTTCCTGCGGGTTCTTACCGGTAACGGCAGTAATTTCCGCCGCCAGCAGGCACATGATGATGCCGTCTTTGTCGGTAGACCACGGCGTGCCGTCGAAACGCAGGAAAGAAGCCCCTGCACTTTCTTCGCCACCAAAACCGAAGCTGCCGTCAAACAAACCATCAACGAACCATTTGAAACCAACCGGCACTTCCACCAGTTTACGGCCCAAATCTTCCACCACGCGGTCGATCATCGCACTTGAGACCAGCGTTTTACCGACGGCAACGTCTTTGCCCCACTGCGGACGGTGCTGGAACAGATACTGAATCGCCACCGCCAGATAATGGTTCGGGTTCATCAGACCCGCAGGCGTCACGATACCGTGACGGTCATAGTCAGGATCATTAGCAAAGGCCAGATCGAATTTATCACGCAGCGCCAGCAGACCCGCCATTGCGGATTCGGACGAGCAGTCCATACGGATCACGCCGTCGTGGTCGAGATGCATGAAACGGAAAGTCTGATCGACTTCATCGTTCACCAGCGTCAGATCCAGTTTGTAATGCTCCGCGATGCGTTTCCAGTATTCGATACCGGAACCACCGAGGGGATCCACACCCAGTTTCAGACCCGCTTTCTGAATCGCAGCCATATCAACGATGTCGGTCAGCCCTTCGATAAACGGCTGAACCAAATCTTTCGCTGCCAGATGACCACTTTTCCACGCCAGATCCAGAGACTGACGTTTCACACCTGTCAGTTTCGCGGCCAGCAATGCGTTAGCACGTTTCTCAATCACGGAGGTCAGGTTGGTATCCGCCGGACCGCCGTTGGTCGGGTTATATTTGATGCCGCCATCTTCCGGTGGGTTGTGCGAAGGCGTGATGACGATGCCATCCGCCAGCGCGCCGCCGTTACGGTTATGCGTCAGAATGGCGTGAGACACAGCCGGTGTCGGCGTAAACCCGTTGTTTTCCTGAACAATGACATCAACGCCATTGGCGGTCAGCACTTCCAGCACGGAAATAAACGCCGGTTCAGACAACGCGTGCGTGTCTTTACCCACGTAGCATGGCCCGGTGGTGCCCTGCTCTTTACGCACTTCGGCAATCGCCTGAGCAATCGCCAGAATATGCGCTTCATTAAAGCTGTGACGCAACGCGCTACCGCGATGGCCGGACGTGCCGAATTTCACAGCATGCGCCGTGTTTGCCGGATCCGGTTGCAGAACGTAGTACTGTGACGTTAACTGCGCCACATTGATCAAATCGCTTTGCTGAGCAGGTTGCCCTGCACGGGGGTGATTAGCCACTGGCGCTTCTCCCTTACGCTGAAATTAAAGGGTGCCGCAAACTTTGTCAGTCAGTTCCGTCGGGAACTGCATGAGCTGCATGATGTGTTCAATCATGCTGCGTTTGCGACCTGTGTTGGTATTCGTAATAACCCAATACGGCGTTCCGGGAACGTGTTTAGGCTTGGTATGAATGCCGTTTTGCAGCAAGGTTTGCTGGTCACCGGCAAAGTAAGTCCGCGTGCGCCCGGTCAGAGAGTCGGTCGCCGTCGCAAATTCTTTAGGGTTCAGGGTATACAAGGTCGAGAGGATCAGCATAAAACGGTTAACCGCTTTAGTCTGTTCTGCGTATTCGTCGGACAGCAACAGTTCACGAACGGCGCGGACTTTATCACGCGACGTCGGTGCGGCGGCGGCGGCAGGTTTTTCCTGCGCGACAGTTCCGGCGATAACAGAAGTGGTCACTGGTACGGCAGGAGCGGTCTGACCGGCAGTAAACTTCAACATACGGCGTAAAATATCAGACGCACTTTCACCGATTGCTTGCGTGTGGCTGGCAATGTAGC
Source organism: Rahnella sp. P4_A8 (assembly GCF_056402435.1). NCBI lineage: Bacteria > Pseudomonadati > Pseudomonadota > Gammaproteobacteria > Enterobacterales > Yersiniaceae > Rahnella > Rahnella sp. P4_A8. The sequence goes on from NZ_JBFUHK010000019.1 coordinate 53,094, forward strand.
GGTAGAGTTCTTCGTCAACCTCAATAGTTTTCATCTTTATCCAGTACTGTTTTTCTACTTAATTCATTCGAAAGGATTATACAAATTTCTACGCAGTAACAAACAGAGGAATTGCGCCGCGAAGTAAAATCCAGACAACTTCCCGATTTTGCTGCATGCAGGCTCCGGCCCGTTCTGCTCCTGGTAGTCAAATCCCGCTCAGGCATCTGGCAGAAACTTTCTGTTTTAAAAAATTATCCGCAAGTCATGATAACCTAATGAGATTGTTTATCTGTATGAACTTCTCTATGAAATTACATTATCGCCTGCAAGAATCTGAAGTCGCTGGCAGCACTGCACTGCCGGTTTTGCTCATCCACGGATTGTTCGGCACCCTTGATAATCTGGGCATTCTGGCCCGGGACCTGAGACAACAGCATAACGTGTTACAGGTGGATTTGCGTAATCACGGCCAGTCAGGACGTTCTGATGAAATGTCTTACGCCACCATGGCGCAGGATTTAGTGGAAACGCTGGATGCTGTTGGTTTCCAAAAAGTCATTGTGATCGGCCATTCAATGGGTGGGAAAGCGGCGATGGCGTTGACGGCACTGATCCCCGACCGTATCGAAAAGTTGATCGCCATTGATGTCGCGCCGGTGGATTATCACGTGCGTCGCCATGATGAGATTTTTGCGGCGATTAATGCCGTGACCGAGGCAGGACTCCGCGACCGTACCTCCGCTACCGAATGTATGCGCACGTATATAAAGGAAGACGGCGTGATCCAGTTCCTGCTCAAATCATTCCAGCAGGGAGAATGGCGCTTTAACGTGCCGGTGCTGCTCAGTGAATACGAAACTATTACCGGCTGGGAAGACGTGCCTCCGTGGGATCACCCGGCGCTGTTTATCCGTGGCGGGCTATCGCCGTATGTGCAGGATGAATATCGCGACGCGATTGCCCGACAATTTCCGCAGGCCAAAGCGCATGTGGTGGCGGGAGCCGGTCATTGGGTGCACGCGGAAAAACCCGATGCAGTACTGCGCGCGGTGCACCGTTTCATCGATGCGGCCTGAGGTTTAACATCCTGGGGATAAATTGTGCAAAAAGTCTGCACAACTTAAGAAGTTATCATGAAATCAGGGTAATCAGGCGTTGTGAACCCCTGGTGCGCCAGTGTATGATTGCGCGCTATAATTTTGCCGCCCCGTTTACTCACAGTGAGTCGCGGGAGGTGAATTGGGTCAGGGTTTCTTAGCCCGAAATGTGTGAAACGCTCGTCAGGAACCGGCTTGCGGTTTTCCGATGTAAAAACTTCCCTGGTTGTACCGCTACCTATGGCAAAAGAACAACTGGATCGCACGACGATTGATCTGTTCGCAGATGACCGTCGTCCGGGGCGTCCAAAAACAAATCCGCTATCCCGTGATGAACAGCTCAGGATCAATAAGCGCAACCAGTTACGCCGCGATAAAGCGAGCGGCCTGCGTCGTGTGGAGCTGAAAATGAATGCCGATGCTGTTGATATGCTCAATAAGCTGGCAGAAGAACGCAATATCAGTCGTAGCGAATTGATTGAAGAGATGCTGCTGTCGCATCTTAACGGTCATGAAGGCTGATTGAAAAGCGGGTAACCCTCTCAGGCTACCCGTTTGTTTTTTCTTACTTATTCCATATTAATTCACGTCTTCCTGCTCAGAACGTTTCCCAGTTTTCAGCACTTTTCGCCGAAAGCATGCTGGTATCCGGACGCAATAACGGTGCGGAAATTGACTTCCCCGGACGTGAACCGACGCTCGTCACGCTATCTTTAAGTTTGAACGTAGCAACGGCATTGTTCAGCAATGAAGCCTGCTCTTCCAGTGATACTGCAGCCTGCGACGCCTGTTCTACCAGCGCGGCGTTCTGCTGTGTGACGCTGTCCATTTCTGTGACGGCAACCGCCACCTGACTGATTCCTTTGCTTTGCTCATCGGATGCAGAGGCGATTTCCGCCATGATGTCAGTGACATGCGTAATTGAGCGCACCACTTCATTCATCGTCTGACCGGCGTTTTCAACCAATTTCGAACCGCTGTCGACGCGGGAAACCGATTCGCTGATGAGCTGCTCGATTTCTTTCGCCGCCTGCGCACTGCGTTGTGCAAGATTGCGCACTTCGCTGGCAACCACTGCAAAACCGCGCCCCTGCTCGCCCGCACGTGCCGCTTCGACGGCAGCATTCAGCGCCAGAATGTTGGTCTGGAAAGCGATGCTGTTAATCACAGAAGTGATTTCAGCAATTTTCTTCGAGCTGCCGGAGATATCTTTCATGGTGCTGACCACGTCTGCCACGATGTTGCCGCCCTTCTGCGCGGTGGTGGAAGCCTCCATCACCAGCTGGCTGGCGTGATGCGCGTTATCGGCATTGTGTTTAACGGTAGCCGTCAGTTCTTCCATGCTGGCAGCGGTTTCTTCCAGCGCCGACGCCTGTTCTTCCGTACGGGAAGACAAATCGTTGTTCCCGGCTGAAATTTCTGACGCGCCCTGATAGATGTGATTGGTGCAGTTGCGGATGGTCTGAACGGTATTGACCAGGCTCAACTGCATCTCGTTCAGCAACGGAATCAGCTTACCGGCGCAGTTTTTACCGAATTCTTCCAGATAAAACGTCAGATCGCCGCTGGCGATCACCGCGAAGTGACCGCGGATTTTATCCAGCGGCTTCACCAGCGCCATCACCAGATAACGGTCAGTCAGCAATAAAATCACCAGCCCGATACCAAATGCCGTCAGCAGAATCACTTTGCTAAATGACGTCAGATGGGTGGATTGCCGTTGTGCCGCATCAAAATCGACAGCGATCTGACCGCTGACTTTCTCCATCGATGAGCCAAAGCTGCGGCTCAGTGCAGGTACGGTGGAATTGGCTAGCTGGTTATAGGACTCCGTATTTTTGCTGCGGGCTGCGTCGAACAATGGCGTGACGCCCTGCGTGATCAGATTTTCCCAACTGGTGATCAATTCCTGCACGGAGGAATCTTCCAGCCCCGGATGCGGTGCCGCTTTAAAACTGGCCAGTGCCTGCGTCAGCCCGCTGAGTGATTGTTTGGCGGTATCAAAAATTTCCGGACCTTTTGACGGATCGGCCTGAAGCTGTGCCACGGCGCGGCTCAGGCGCGTCACGGTACGAAAATACTGATCATTTCCTTTATTGATCAGCGCCATATTGTTGACCAGCTCGGTACTATTTTTGGTATTTTGGGTCAGTGTGTCCAGTGAGGTGACGGTGTAAAGGGAAACACCTGCCCACATGACGCAAAAGATGCCAAGAATGGTTAATAAAGCGGCCCTGATGGTGATATTTTTTAAAAACTGCACGATATGCCTCTCTCGAAACATGTCTGTTTCTGGCCTGAGGATTGACGGGGATGCGGAGAATCAAGACAGGTAACCAGCAGGCAAGTGCCCCAGGACATGTTTGAACACCTCTCCGGGCATCGATTTCTTTATTATGTTGAGATTGCTCCCGAATCATCTATCGGCGGAATGTTCTCGAAATTTAGTATTGTGACGACTTATTTCTCAAACTTGCTTTTGACCTCATTAACCCTGAGGTTAATTCGCCGCAGGTGAAAGCACACAAAGGCGATAACACTTAAAAATATTGCCCGATAAACTTATTTCCCAGTTAAGAAGGCGAGCAGAAGCATATTCTCCGCCGCACGAGTTTGCTATCATCTGCATTATTATTGCCTGCGTTGCAGAGCACTTCATTGAGAACAAGAGGTTAGGTAATCTTATGGCCGTTGTAGGTATCTTCTTTGGATCCGATACAGGTAACACCGAAAACATCGCAAAAATGATCCAGAAGCAATTGGGTAAAGATGTTGCAGAGGTGCATGACATTGCGAAGAGCAGCAAAGAGGATCTGGAAAAATTCGATATTTTGCTTATCGGCATTCCAACCTGGTATTACGGTGAAGCGCAGTGTGACTGGGACGACTTTTTCCCAACGCTGGAAGAGATAGATTTCGAAGGTAAGCTGGTGGCACTGTTTGGTTGCGGTGACCAGGAAGACTACGCCGAATATTTCTGCGATGCGCTGGGCACCGTGCGCGATATCATTGAGCCACGCGGCGCAGTGATTGTCGGACATTGGCCTACCGAAGGTTACCACTTTGAAGCATCTAAAGGCCTGGCGGATGATAAGCACTTCATAGGACTGGCAATTGACGAAGATCGTCAGCCCGAACTGACCAGCGAACGTGTTGATGCCTGGGTGAAACAGATCACAGAAGAACTTAGCCTTTCTGAAATTATTGGCTAAAAACCCTGTTGGCCCTGAGGATTTATTCTACAATTGAAGGGCCAAACTATTACTGAAATTAACAATTTAACTGCTACAAAATTGTAACTTTCGGTCGTATCAAGGTACACTGAGTTCCTCTGTTTTTTCTATTGATCAAGTCGTTGCATTCCAAATGTGACCGGCAATTTGTGATCTTTATTAACAGGCTGTCGTTGACGAGAATTGGCACATTGCGTTAAACGAAGAGACTAAACGAATAATTTTGTGCCGCCGATGCCACAGGCTGCATGCCTCAACTTGATTAGCACATAGTAACAGGACTGAATCCGCATGACTGACAACAACACCGCACTGAAGAAAGCCGGCTTAAAAGTCACGCTTCCGCGCCTCAAAATCCTGGAAGTGCTGCAAGCGCCGGAAGGTCATCACGTTAGTGCGGAAGATCTTTACAAGCAACTGATTGATATGGGTGAAGAAATTGGCCTGGCGACGGTTTACCGCGTTCTGAACCAGTTTGACGACGCCGGTATTGTCACCCGTCATAACTTCGAAGGCGGCAAGTCCGTATTCGAACTGACCCAGCAACATCACCACGACCACCTGATCTGTCTGGATTGCGGTCGTGTGATCGAATTCCGTGACGAATATATTGAAGGTCGTCAGCGTGAGATTGCTAAGAAACACGGTATCAAGCTCACCAACCACAGCCTGTATCTGTACGGCCACTGTGAAGCAGGCGATTGCCGCGAAGATGACTCTTTGCACAACGATAAACCTGCGCAGTAATCTGCACAGGCTTTGACTAAATTAACCGCTGAAAAGCGGTTTTTTTATGTCTGATATCGACGCAGATTGAGCCCGGATAGCAGGCATAAAAAACCCCGGCAAGCCGGGGTATGTTTCGCTGCTGAGATTCACGGCTTAGGTGAATTGTTCGTTTTTATTTCCTGCCAGATTTTCCCGCAATCAGCAGCATATGCCTGACCGTCGCCAGTTTTACGCGCCGTCAGACATCGCTGATAATCCACCACGCGCACCGTCTCCTGTTCTGCAAATTGCTGGTGGGCTTTTTCCTGTTTCAGTTTATTCAGTAACACCTCGCAGGATGCCAGTTTGTCCGGATTGCCTTCTGACGTATTGATACAGGCACGGTAATCTTCCCGCGTTTGGGATATTTGTGCCTGATCGGCGGTGGGTGCACAACCGGCCAGCAAAACAGCCGAAACCATGATCATCAGTAATTTATTCATCGACATAGCGACCTCAGAAAATAGTAAATGGAGCGATAACGATGAATTTCACGTCTTTTTCATCCTGGAAAATGTTGCCGTAACCGCCGCCCCAGCTCGGTATGTCCGAATGGTTGTCGTACTGGGTGTAATGCAGTTTGAACAACGTCCCTTTGGCGCGCCCTTCCTGAATGGTGTACAGCGCATCCAGGCTCCATGCGCTTTCTTTCAGACGCTGGCTCTGGTCATAAGCGGCGTTGGTGCTCGGTTTGGCATCCCACGCATAGACGTACGAACCACCGACCGCGAACCCCGGCAGGTCCCATTTCGCCAGATCATAAAGCACGCCGGCATATACTGCTTTTTCACCGTTGGCGTTGAAGTCCGAGCGGTTGTCCCACCACACATCAAGACGGCCGTTTGAGGAAGAATAAGTCGGGGTCATGCGCTGCAGGAAGTAGCCCTGATTCCCTTCCGCTTTCACCATCGTCCCTTCCAGACGCCAGTTAAACTGCCCGGTGGTATAGCCAAAGGTCAGTGCCTGCAACCATGCCAGACCGTCATACAGACTGTTCGGATCATTCTTGTCACTGATGCGGTCTTCTGCACCATAGAACTGATAGCTGGTGGTCAGCGGATTGCCCAGCAGATCCATTTTGTACGAGGCCTTAGCAAAGTACTGATCGACATAACTTTCAGCCTGGCCAAATGCGCCTTCCAGTACGAAGTCATTTTTAAAATCATATTTCGCACCGAGCGAATGAATATAAGAAACGCCGGTTTTCTTGTCATTCTGGCGGAAATCATCCATTTCCAGATGCCACGGCGATTTATATTCATCAGCCCACATATAGGAGAAACTCAGTTCACCCGGGTCACCGAAATCGTGTTTATAACCGGCTTCCGCACCGCGATACGTACCCGGCATAAAGCTCCAGTGCGGTGCGATCAGCGTCTGTCCGGTAGGCTGAATATACCCTGCGTGCCCCCAGAATCCGCCATATTTGAATTTACCGGCTGCCTTATAAAGACTGACCCCACTTTTATCCCCGGAGTAATCTTCGTCGTAGGCGCGGTTGCTGTTAGAAAAGGCGATTTCGTTGGGATGGCCGCTCTCGCTGCTCTCGGCCATTTCAATCGCCGTAAAGGCTGCGATATCAATACCAAACATGTCCCAGGCATAGCCGGAAGAAAAATCGAGGTTCAGGTTAGCGGTAGAATGCGAAAGGTTGGTTGTATAGTCTTTGTAGTGGTCACTCGCCGGATCCATGTCCTTGCGGTCACGTTCACGCTGCCAGTAGTACACACCGCCGGTCAGTGTGGAATCATCAATAAAACCGGCTGCTTTGGTCCCTTGTGAAAACATCATTCCGCCACCCAGTAAGGTGCCGGCGAGAGAATACATGGCAGGTTTCAGGTAAGCCGATCCCCTGCCCCTGTTACGGTGCTTGTGCATAGAGATTCCTCATGTTGACTAAAAAAACGAGCAAAACCCAAACGGGTATAAAAAGCGGTCGCCAGAGGCGTAACCGGTTAAATCAACATCAAGAGTATTTTTCGCGACGCGAATTATCAATGAGTAATTAATCATTAATTATCGAAATATGACAAAGTGCACATAAAGATGAAAAAGCATTACAGAGGTATGCAGGAAAGGATTAAAGCAATGGACTATAATAATATATAATTAAAACATACGATTAAACAAAATCATCTTACAGTTTAAACGTTTCAGCAATATGAACGGCTGTGGCACAACGTTTTAAAAGTAAGCATAGGAAATACATTAATTCGCGACGAAAAACAAAAGGCATCTCTGACAAGAATAACAGGCGAAAAAAAACGCAGCCTGAACTGCGTTTTTATTACCTCATACTGAGGGCTTACGCGACGGGTTTGCTTTCCCAGGTATCACGCAGGCCAACGGTACGGTTAAACACCAGATGTTCAGCACTTGAGTAGCGGTTGTCGGCACAGAAGTAACCTTCACGCTCAAACTGCAGGCTGATTTCAGCCTGTGCAGCCACCAGTGATGGCTCCACGAAACCGTGGGAAATCACCAGGGAATCCGGGTTGATGGTGGTCAGGAAGTCTTCCGCCTGGCCCGGGTTTGCGACGCTGAACAGACGGTCATACAGGCGGAACTCAGCCGGTTTGCCTTCAGACGCGGACACCCAGTGGATCACGCCTTTCACCTTGCGGCCATCGGCAGGATCTTTGCTCAGCGTGTCGATATCGTAAGAACAGAAGATAGTGGTGATATTCCCTTCCTCGTCTTTCTCGATACGTTCTGCTTTGATCACATACGCATTACGCAGGCGCACTTCTTTGCCCAACACCAGACGCTTGTACTGCTTGTTGGCTTCTTCGCGGAAATCAGCCTGATCGATGTAAATCTCACGGGTAAACGGCACTTCGCGGGTGCCCATTTCCGGTTTGCCCGGATGATTCGGCATCTTCACCATCTGCACATCATCACCGGTAAAGTTTTCAATGATCACTTTAACCGGATTGATAACCGCCATGGCGCGCGGTGCGTTCTCGTTGAGATCGTCACGGATGCAAGATTCCAGCGCCATCATTTCAACGTTGTTATCCTGCTTGGTAACGCCGATACGACGGCAGAATTCACGGATAGATGCCGCGGTATAGCCCCGGCGACGCAGACCTGAAACGGTCGGCATGCGCGGGTCATCCCAGCCTTCAACAATCTTCTCGGTCACCAGCAGGTTCAGCTTGCGCTTGGACATGATGGAGTATTCGAGATTCAGACGGGAGAATTCGTACTGACGCGGGTGGCATGGAATAGAAATATTATCCAGAACCCAGTCGTACAGACGACGGTTATCCTGGAATTCCAGCGTACACAGCGAATGGGTAATCCCTTCCAGCGCATCGGAAATGCAGTGGGTGAAATCGTACATCGGATAGATGCACCATTTTTTACCGGTCTGGTGATGTTCTGCGAATTTAATACGGTACAGAACCGGATCACGCATGACAAAGAATGGCGAGGCCATATCGATTTTTGCACGCAGACACGCAGCGCCTTCGGCGAACTCACCGTTACGCATTTTTTCAAATAACGCAATGTTCTCTTCCACGGTGCGATCGCGGTACGGGCTGTTTTTACCCGGCGACGTCAGGGAGCCGCGATATTCACGGATCTGGTCAGGAGACAGTTCATCAACATACGCCAGACCTTTGTTGATCAGTTCAAGCGCATAAGCATGCAGTTGATCAAAATAGTCCGAGGAGTAATGAATATCGCCGCTCCAGTCGAAACCTAACCACTGGACGTCGCGTTTGATTGACTCAACGAATTCGATGTCTTCTTTTGCCGGGTTGGTATCGTCAAAACGCAGATTACACTGGCCCTGATAGTCTTGCGCGATGCCGAAATTCAGGCAGATAGATTTCGCATGACCGATGTGCAGATAACCATTAGGCTCAGGTGGGAAACGGGTGTGAACGGTATTGTGTTTCCCGGTCGCCAGATCTTCATCAATAATCTGACGGATAAAATTTGTTGGGCGGGCTTCAGCCTCACTCATTGTGCAATTCCTCTACGCAACATTGACTCTACGGATAACCGCTTATGTTCCAACAAGCCACGCCGGGAAACAACCGTTAGTTGCATTAAATCGTGGTTATCTCTGGTGCCTCTGTCCTCAGACAATAAAAAGCGGGAAGAGATCGCTCTCTTCCCGCTGCCACTACGTCGACCTGTTACATCATCCGCAGGGTTATTTGCCCTGGATATCGAACAGTTTCGTTTGACCGGCAACCACTGAACCGCTGGCCAGTGACGTCACACCGGTATAATCATCAATATTGCTGACGACTACCGGGCTGATCATTGAGCGCGCATTGGCATTCAGATAATCCAGATCCAGTTCCAGTACAGGCTGACCGGCAGTGACTGTTGCCCCTTCTTCAACCAGGCGGGTAAAGCCCTGGCCGTTCAGTGCAACAGTATCAATCCCCATATGCACCACGATTTCAGCACCGGAAGTCGTTTCCAGGCAGAACGCATGATTGGTATTGAAGATTTTCACCACCGTGCCCGCAGCCGGCGACACAACGATTTTATCGGTAGGACGGATGGCAACACCATCACCCACCGCTTTGCTGGCAAAGGCTTCATCAGGCACCTGATCCAGCGCCACAATGTCACCGGTAACCGGAGACACTAAGGTTTCCACTACCGTTTTCACGCTGTTTGGCACTGCCTGAGGTTTGATTTCAGACAGTGGCGCAGCCGGAGTCACGGTAGCCGCAGCAATCGGGCCTGCATTCAGTGCGGTACGCATCGCACCGGCAATGATTTCGGCACGGGTACCGACAATCACCTGCACGCTTTGTTTATTCAGACGGATAACTCCTGAAGCGCCCAGACGTTTCGCCAGTCCGTCGTTGACCAGTGCGGAGTCTTTCACGTTCAGGCGCAGACGGGTGATACAGGCATCAATGCCGGTCAGGTTTTCTGAACCGCCGATGGCACTGATATAACGACGTGCCAGAGCAACGGTTTCGTCACCTTTGTTGCCAGCAGATTCCACATCAACGTCGTAACCGTCCGCTTCGTCACCGGCCACTGCCAGTTCACGTCCCGGGGTCAGCAGGTTGAATTTCTGGATGGTGAAACGGAACACCACGTAGTAAATCACGAAGAACACCAGACCCTGAGGGATCAGCATGTACCAGTGAGTCGCCAGCGGGTTACGGGAAGACAGCACCATATCCACCAAACCTGCGCTGAAGCCGAAACCGGCAATCCAGTGCATGCTTGCTGCGATGAAGACCGAAATACCGGTCAGTACGGCGTGAATCACATACAACACCGGCGCAACGAACATGAAGGAGAATTCCAGCGGTTCGGTGATACCGGTAAAGAAGGAAGCGAAAGCAGCAGCCAGCATGATACCAGCAACTTTTGCTTTGTTTTCAGGACGTGCGCAGTGGTAAATCGCCAGTGCCGCGCCCGGAAGACCAAACATCATGATCGGGAAGAAACCTGCCTGATAACGACCGGTGATACCCACCACCGCTTTACCTGACTGGATAGATTCCTGACCACCGAGGAAGTTAGGGATATCGTTAATACCTGCAACATCAAACCAGAACACGGAGTTCAGTGCATGATGCAGACCGACCGGGATCAGTAAACGGTTGAAGAAGGCATAGATACCGGCACCGGCAGAACCCAGTTGCTGGATATGCTCACCGAAGGTCACCAGACCGTTGAAAATCAGAGGCCATACATACATCAGGATGAAGGCAACGATGATCATCAGGAAAGAAGTCAGGATAGGAACCAGACGACGACCACTGAAGAATGACAGCGCTTTCGGCAACTCGACGTGGCTGAAACGGTTGTACAACTCAGCAGAAATGATACCGACTAAGATACCGACAAACTGGTTATTGATTTTACCAAATGCCGCCGGCACCTGGTCTAACGGGATCTTCTGAATCATGGACACGGCTGCAGGCGAACACAGCGTGGTCAGCACCAGGAAACCGACAAAACCCGTCAGTGCAGCTGCACCGTCTTTGTCTTTGGACATGCCATACGCCACACCGATCGCAAACAGTACGGACATGTTTTCAATAATGGCGGAGCCAGATTTAATGAAAAATGCCGCCAGCGCATTGTCTCCCCCCCAACCCACAGGGTCGATCCAGTAACCGACGCCCATGAGGATTGCGGCGGCTGGCAACGTAGCAACGGGCACCATTAATGCCCGGCCAATCTTTTGTAAATAACTCAGTATATTCAACATTCCCCCTACTCGCCCGTAAGCGAATCACCAAAGTAGTTTAATTAGTATGTTTACTACCTTTTACATTTACCGTTCCGATTTAACCAACTGCAATTGCGAGTGTAAAAATATTATTTCGTATCGCAAATTAAAACCTCTCTTTTTGTGAGATTTGTCACCAAAAAGAGGTCATAACATGCCATTTCACTGGTCAATACACCAAACTTATTTTATCATTAAAAAAATCCAGACGGTATTGTGCCAGTCATAAACCGTTGCGGTGGTTTACGCTTAACAAGACCGCCCTGAACCCAAAACTGCTTTCTGACTTATTGTCCCGCGCTAGCACTTCTGCGGAGGACAGACACATTATATTCAATATTCTGAAACTAAGAGGTATCTGATGAGACTTATTCCATTAAACACCCCCACTGAAGTTGGCAAATGGGCTGCACGTCATATTGTTGAACGCATCAACGCATTTAAACCCACTGCTGACCGCCCTTTTGTTCTGGGCTTACCAACCGGTGGTACGCCGCTCGAAGCTTACAAACATTTAATCGCCATGCATAAAGCAGGCCAGGTTAGCTTTAAGAACGTAGTGACCTTCAACATGGACGAATATGTCGGTCTGCCGCAGGAACACCCTGAGAGCTACCATACGTTTATGTACAAAAACTTCTTTGACCACGTTGATATTCCACGCGAAAACATCAATCTGCTGAATGGTAATGCACCAGACGTCAACGAAGAATGCCGCCAGTACGAAGCGAAAATTAAGTCTTACGGCAAAATTCACCTGTTTATGGGCGGCGTGGGTAATGACGGTCATATCGCATTCAACGAACCAGCCTCTTCTCTGGCTTCCCGTACGCGTATCAAAACCCTGACCCATGAAACCCGTATCGCGAACTCACGTTTCTTCGACAACGATGTCTCTCAGGTGCCAAAATACGCCCTGACCGTTGGCGTGGGCACGTTGCTGGACGCAGAAGAAGTGATGATTCTGGTGACCGGCCATGCGAAAGCGCAGGCGCTGGAAGCGGCAGTTGAAGGTAATATCAACCATATGTGGACCATCAGCTGCCTGCAATTGCACGCGAAAGCCGTTATGGTGTGTGACGAACCGTCCACCATGGAACTGAAAGTCAAAACTGTTAAATATTTCCGCGAGTTAGAAGCGGAAAATATGAAAAATCTCTGATCCAAAATTATGCCCAAAGCCAGTCGGGTTGCGGCAAGGCGGCAACGAGCGAATCTCCGGGAGCTTACTGAAGTAAGTGACCGGAGTGAGTGAGGCCGCCAACGCAGCAGCAGCGTGACTGGAGAAGGGCAAACGTACTAGGGGGCATGATGTACGCTTTAGTGAACGGCCGGGTCTATACCGGTCATGACGTTCTGGATAACCACGCGGTGGTCATTGCCGATGGCAAAATTGAACGTGTCTGCCCGGTAAGTGAATTGCCGGCGAATGTGGAAACCCGCAGTCTGGATGGCGCCATTCTTGCCCCCGGATTTATCGATCTGCAACTTAATGGTTGTGGCGGCGTGCAATTCAACGATTCACTGGAAGCCATTTCAGTAGAAACGTTAGAAATCATGCAGAAAGCCAATGAAAAATCCGGCTGTACCAGTTTCTTACCGACGCTGATTACCTGTAGCGACGACTACATGAAACACGGTATCAGCGTGATGCGTACCTATCTGGAAAAGTATCCTAACCAGGCACTGGGTCTGCACCTTGAAGGACCCTACCTCAGCCCGCTGAAAAAAGGCACGCACAACCCGGCCTTTATCCGCCTGCCAGACAGCGCGATGATTGATTTTCTGTGTGCAAACGCGGACGTGATCACCCAACTGACGCTCGCACCCGAACAGGTTGATGCAAAATATATCCGCCAGATGCGTGATGCAGGAATAGTGATTTCCGCAGGCCATTCAAATTCCACCTATGCTGAAGCCCGTGCCGGTTTTGCCGCAGGTATCAGCTTTGCTACGCACCTTTATAATGCAATGCCAGCCATCACGGGCCGTCAGCCTGGTCTTATTGGTGCAATCTTCGATACGCCAGAAGTCTATACCGGCGTGATTGCTGATGGTCTTCACGTTGACTGGGCGAATATTCGCAATGCGAAAAAGCTCAAAGGCGAGAAGCTGGTGCTGGTCACTGACGCAACGGCTCCGGCTGGCGCGAATATTGATGAGTTCATTTTTGCCGGTAAAACAATATACTACCGTGACGGACTCTGTGTGGACGAAAACGGAACACTGAGCGGCTCTGCGCTGACGATGATCGAAGCGGTACAAAATAGCGTCGAACATGTTGGCATCGCGCTGGACGAAACGCTGCGTATGGCAACGCTTTATCCGGCACGCGCCATTGGTGTTGAAGACCAACTGGGCAGCATCGAAGCAGGTAAAGTCGCCAACCTCACCGCGTTCACTCATGATTTTAAAATCACAAAAACTATCGTTAATGGTGACGAAGTTTAATTGAGCGGATAACAGCATTGATGACAACTGGCGGACAGCAGGCACAAATCGGCAACGTTGATCTGGTTAAGCAGTTAAACGGCGCGGCGGTTTACCGCCTGATTGACCAACAAGGTCCCATCTCGCGCATTCAGATTGCTGACATGAGTCAGTTAGCGCCCGCCAGTGTGACCAAAATTACCCGACAATTGCTTGAGCGCGGGCTGATTAAAGAAGTTGATCAGCAGGCTTCCACCGGAGGGCGCCGCGCTATTTCTATCATCACCGAAACCCGCCCTTTCCATACCATCGCAGTACGTCTTGGTCGCCATGATGCGACGATAACGCTTTATGATCTCAGCGCAAAATCGCTGGCCGAACAACATTACGCCCTGCCCGAACGCACTCAGGAAACCCTGGAGAACGCGCTGTTCGAGGCTATACAGCAATTCATTGAACTAAATCAGCGCAAAATCCGCGAACTGATTGCCATTTCCGTCATCCTTCCGGGGCTGGTCGATCCGAATAAAGGCATCGTGCGCTATATGCCGCATATCAGCGTGGGCGCGTGGAAATTAGTCGATACGCTGGAAGCCCGGTTTAAAGTCACCAGTTTTGTCGGCCACGATATCCGCAGTCTGGCGCTTGCCGAACACTACTTCGGTGCAACCCGCGACTGTCAGGACTCCATTTTGGTTCGTTTACACCGTGGTACCGGTGCCGGAATCATCGTTAACGGCCAGATTTTTCTCGGCAGTAACGGCAACGTCGGTGAAATCGGCCATATTCAGATCGACCCGCTGGGCGAACGCTGCCACTGCGGTAATTTCGGCTGTCTGGAAACCGTTGCGGCTAACGCTGCCATCGAAAATCGGGTGCGCCATTTACTGACGCAAGGCTACGCCAGCAAGCTGAGTCTGAATGACTGTTCAATTTCGGCGATCTGCAAAGCGGCCAACCGCCACGATCCGCTGGCAACCGAAGTCATCGAACACGTTGGCCGCCAGCTGGGTAAAGGGGTGTCGATCGCGATAAATCTGTTCAACCCGCAAAAAGTCGTGATTGCCGGCGAAATCACCGAAGCCGATAAGGTTCTGCTTCCGGCAATTCAGAACTGCATTAATGCGCAGGTTCTGAAAGATTTCCGCCGTAATTTACCGGTAGTGACCTCTGCCCTGAATCATCAGTCAGCGATTGGTGCGTTTGCCCTGGTTAAACGGGCGATGCTGAATGGCGTTCTGTTACAGCGTCTGATGGAAAATTAAGACGTGCTATAGTATCTGGCTGCCAGGAATGGGACTGAAAATGTGGGTTTGGAAATTATGACGATAAAGAACGTAATTTGTGACATTGATGGCGTGCTGTTGCACGACAATACCGCAGTACCTGGCGCCGATCGTTTTCTGGCGCGGATTCAGGAACAGGGAATGCCTCTGGTTATTCTCACTAACTACCCTTCCCAGACAGCACAGGATCTGGCAAACCGCTTCGGCGCTGCCGGTCTCGACGTGCCTGAAAGTGCATTTTTCACCTCTGCGATGGCCACAGCCGATTTCCTCAAACGTCAGGAAGGCAAAAAAGCCTATGTCGTCGGCGAAGGTGCGCTGATTCATGAACTCTATAAAGCCGGTTTTACCATTACCGATATCAATCCTGATTTCGTGATTGTCGGCGAAACCCGTTCTTATAACTGGGACATGATCCATAAAGCCGCCTATTTCGTGGCAAACGGCGCGCGCTTTATCGCGACAAATCCTGATAACCACGGACACGGTTTTGTTCCTGCCTGCGGCGCATTGTGTGCACCGATCGAAAAAATTACCGGACGCCAGCCATTTTATGTCGGCAAACCGAGTCCGTGGATTATCCGTTCGGCGTTAAATAAAATGCAGGCGCATTCCGAAGATACCGTCATTGTGGGGGATAATCTGCGTACTGACATTCTGGCGGGCTTCCAGGCAGGTCTGGAAACCGTTCTGGTGCTGACTGGCGTTTCAACGCTCAACGATATTGAGGGAATGCCTTTCCGTCCGACCTGGATTTACCCTTCAGTTGCCGATATCGACGTGATTTAAGCGTTTCCGGCCACTGCCTGAAAACGAGCCTGGATCTTTATTCAGGCTCTTTTTTTTGTCTTGCCGTCTGATTTTTATCCACTTTTCTCTTTTTTGAATCCTCCTCAATTTTTGGCGATTAAATTAATAATCCGCTAATAAAATCGCCATAAAACTGGTGATTCATCAAAGATCACCCACCATCAACCAACTATTTATCAGAAGAGCGTTAAACCACTTGCACAACATAGGGGTTTTGACGCATTTTCATAGTCAGCAACGCAACAACGCCGGGCTAAAACTGAAAGAACGGCAACGTTGATCCTCATTCGTAATCATAAAAATAACAGCCAGAGAAAGGTCGTTAGGGAGAAAGTCATATGTGTTCAATTTTCGGTGTGCTCGATATCAAAACTGACGCTGTCGAGCTGCGCAAAAAAGCGCTGGAACTGTCGCGCCTGATGCGTCACCGCGGACCCGACTGGTCCGGTGTGTTTGCCAGCGATAAAGCCATTCTGTCGCATGAGCGTCTGTCCATTGTCGACGTGAACAACGGCGCACAACCTTTGTACAACGCAGCACACACCCACGTTCTGGCTGTGAACGGCGAAATTTACAACCATCAGGCATTGCGCGCAGAACTGGGCGACAAGTATGAATTCCAGACCGCATCTGACTGTGAAGTCATTCTGGCGCTGTATCAGGAAAAAGGCCCTGCCTTCCTCGATGAACTGCAAGGTATGTTCGCCTTTATTCTGTATGACACAGAAAAAGACGCGTACCTGATTGGCCGCGACCATCTGGGCATTATCCCGCTGTACATGGGCTACGACGAACACGGCAACATGTACGTCGCTTCAGAAATGAAAGCGCTGGTGCCGGTTTGTCGCACCATCAAAGAATTCCCGGCAGGCAGCTATCTGTGGAGCCAGGACGGTGAAATTCGCGAATACTACCAGCGTGACTGGTTTGACTTCGAAAACGTCAAAGACAACGTCACTGACGCTGCGGCGCTGAAAGATGCACTGGAAGAAGCGGTAAAAAGTCACCTGATGTCTGACGTGCCTTACGGCGTGCTGCTGTCTGGTGGTCTGGATTCCTCCGTGATTTCCGCCATCACCAAGAAATTTGCCGGCCGCCGTATCGAAGATAAAGATCAGAGCGAAGCCTGGTGGCCGCAACTGCACTCCTTTGCCGTCGGTCTGCAAGGTTCACCGGACCTGCGCGCTGCTCAGGAAGTCGCCAACCATTTAGGCACCGTGCACCACGAAATTCACTTCACCGTGCAGGAAGGTCTGGATGCTATCCGCGATGTTATCTATCACATTGAAACGTATGACGTCACGACTATCCGCGCATCAACGCCGATGTATCTGATGTCGCGTAAAATCAAAGCGATGGGCATCAAAATGGTGTTGTCTGGCGAAGGCGCAGACGAAGTGTTGGGCGGCTACCTGTATTTCCATAAAGCACCAAACGCTAAAGAATTCCATGAAGAAACCGTGCGTAAATTGCTGGCCCTGCATATGTATGACTGTGCGCGTGCCAACAAAGCCATGTCAGCCTGGGGTGTTGAAGCCCGCGTCCCGTTCCTGGACAAAAAATTCCTCGACGTCGCGATGCGTATCAACCCGAAAGACAAGATGTGCGGCAACGGCAAGATGGAGAAACATATCCTGCGTGAATGTTTCGAGTCTTATTTGCCACACAGCGTGGCCTGGCGCCAGAAAGAACAGTTCTCTGATGGCGTAGGTTACAGCTGGATCGATACCTTAAAAGAAGTGGCCTCTCAGCAGATCACCGATCAACAGCTTGAAACTGCACATTTCCGTTTCCCGTACAACACGCCGACCTCGAAAGAAGGCTACCTGTACCGTACGATTTTTGAAGAGTTATTCCCGGTGCCAAGCGCGGCTGAATGTGTGCCTGGCGGGCCGTCAGTGGCCTGTTCTTCAGCGAAAGCTATTGAATGGGACGAAGCGTTCAAAAACATGGACGATCCTTCTGGCCGTGCCGTTGGCG